>JANYFU010000155.1 GCA_025359665.1 Caulobacteraceae bacterium | reverse complement strand
CTGTTTCTCGATGAGATCGGCGATATGCCGCTGGACGCCCAGACCCGGCTGCTGCGGGTGTTCGATGGCGCGGAGCCGGCGATCAATCCAAAGACCGGCCGAAAGCCCAATGTCCGTGTAATCGCCGCCACCAACCGCGACCTGCGTGGCCTGATCGCCCAGGGCCTGTTCCGCGAAGACCTGTATTTCCGCCTCAACGTCGCGCCGATCCGGGTGCCCCCGTTGCGGGAACGGGTCGACGACATTCCCGAACTGGCCCGCGCGTTCCTGCTGCGCGCGAGCCGCGAGGGTCTGCCTTCGAAGACCATCGATCAGGCCGCGCTGGATCGGCTCAAGCTCCATGATTGGCCAGGCAACGTGCGCGAGCTGGAAAATCTGATCCGGCGCATTTGCGCGCTCTATGGCGAGGAGACCATCGGCGCGCGAATCATCGAACGCGAACTGGCCGAACAGGCGACTACCCCCGCCGGCGAGGGCCCTGTCAGCCTTTCCACCTTGGTCGAGCGTAACCTGGCCTCCTATTTCGCCGGCCAGCCGGGTGGCATTCCCCCCGCCGGGCTATACGATCGGATCGTCGCGGAGGTGGAGCGACCCCTGTTTCAGCTCACGCTGGCCGCCACCCGGGGCAACCAGATGCGCGCCGCGGAGGTACTGGGCCTGAACCGCAACACCCTGCGCAAGCGCCTGCATGACCTGGGGATCGAGAAGGCCAAGACCCGCTGAACCAAGGTTGTGGCGATGGGCTGTTGCGTTTTCGACACAGCCCATTCAAGAGTCCCCCGATGTTCGACAGGGGTTTCTGGGTTTTTGCGTTCTCATGCCCCAGGTGACGAAGCCCGCGCCGTGGCGTGAACTGCTTGGATCACGACTGGTCATGGGCGGTTGTTTTGCGCTTGCCGCCGCCCTGACGGCGATTTCCGGCGCTCTGGGATCGTCTCCGACGCTCAGCGGGGCCTTGGGGCCGGCCAGCCCGGTCGTCCTCACATTGCTGGTCATCGGCTTTGTCCTGATATTGGCTCTGGCCTTCATCCTGATTTTGAGACTCCGGGGACTGGTCAGGACCCAGGCCAGCGACGCCGGGGCCCGTCTGCACCTGCGCTTCGTGGCTATGTTCGCCCTGGTCGCGGTCGCCCCAGCGATCGTGGTGGCTCTGTTTTTTGGCGTCCTGGTCACACAGGCCGTCGACAACTGGTTCAGCGCCCGGGTTCAAAGCGTTGTGGAGAATTCCGCCACGGTCGCCAGGTCCTATGTCGAGGAACAGAAGGACTATATCGGCCGGCATGTGGCGGTGATGGCCAACAGCCTCGATCTCGCGGCCGGCAGTCTCTCCGACTCTCCAGTGGCCTATGGTCGATACCTTCGCGATCTGGTCGCCGAGAGCGGCTTCTCCGCCGCCTATATCCTCGATCGGGACGGACGGGTTCTGGCCAGGGCCGACCCGCCGGGCGGCGGCACGGCTTTTCTCACGCCACCGCCATCGACGTTCCGCGCTGCCGACGAGGGCGATGTGTCGGTCGGGGCCTTTGAATCGGCCGACCTGTTCAGGGCGCTTTACCGACTGCGCGGCTATCCCGACGCCTACCTGTTCATCGTGCGTCCGCTGAACCACGGCATCTTCCGCCACTTGCGTGAGACCGAGTCGTCGCTCGCCGCCTATCGCGAGGCGAAGGTCAAACGGGTGCGCATCGAGGCGGCGTTCGCCTTCAGCTACCTTGAGACGGTGCTGCTGGTGCTGGTCGGCGCGACCTGGCTGGGGATGGAGGCGGCGGACAGTATCGCCGCTCCGGTCGCCAGGCTGGTTCAGGCCGCCGGACGGGTGGCGGCGGGGGATCTGTCGGCCCGTGTCGACACCCGGCGCGATCCCGCCGAAATCGCCGTGTTGTCCAGGGCCTTCAACCGTATGACCTTCGATCTGAGCGAGCAGCAGGAGGCCCTGCGCGCCGCGAATGTCGAAGCGGAATCGCGGCGGCTGTTCATGGAGGCGGTCCTGCTTGGCGTCAGCGCCGGCGTGATTGGTCTCGATCCCGAGGGCCGGGTTTCCGCCGTCAACCGCCAAGCGGCCGTTCTACTGGGCCTGAACGCCGAGGATAGTCAGGGGCGCCGCCTCGGCGACATCGCGCCGGAACTCGAAGCCGTCGCCGCCGCCGCGTCGCTTCAGGGCGGAGAGGCCGAAGAGGATGTAGACATCATTCGCGGTCCGGAGACCCGTCGCCTGCGAACCCGGGCAAGCTTCGGCGTCGAGGGACTGGTTCTAACCTTCGATGACATCACCCGGCTGGTCGCGGCCCAGCGCAATGCCGCCTGGCGCGATGTCGCGCGCCGGATCGCCCATGAGATCAAAAACCCTCTGACCCCGATCCAACTGTCCGCCGAACGCCTCCGGAAGCGCTATCGGAAGGAAATCAGCGTGGACCTTGAGATCTTCGACCGCTGCGTCGACACCATCATCCGCCAGGTTGGCGACATCGGTCGCATGGTCGATGAGTTCTCTGCCTTCGCGCGCATGCCGGCCCCGAAATTCGCGGTTCATGACGCCGCCGAACTGGTCCGCCAAGCCACGTTTGCCCAGAAGGTGGCCGATCCGTCGGTAGCCATCCGGCTGGGCGAGCCTATACCGCCTACACCGCTGGTTTGCGATGGGCGGATTATTGGTCAGGCGCTGGCTAACGTCCTGAAGAACGCCGGGGAAGCGATAGGCGCGCGACGGATGGCCGAGGGCGCGGAACTGGCCGGCGTCATCACCGTTCGTCTACGGTGCGGAGACGAACGTCTGGAGATCGAGGTGGAGGACAATGGCGTCGGCCTACCCGTTCAAGATCGCGCACGGCTGACCGAACCCTATGTCACAACCCGTGAAAAGGGCACGGGCCTCGGTTTAGCCATCGTCAAACGTATATTGGAGGAGCACGGCGGGGGTCTGACTCTAGCGGACGCGTCGCCCGGGCCTGGCGCGCGTGTCGTGCTTTGGTTTCGTCGGACTCGCGATAGTCTATCGACGCGCGACGCCGACGCTGTCGGCTCCAAGGTGCAGGTATGATCAGCGATATTTTGGTTGTCGATGACGAGGCGGACATTCGAGACCTCGTCGCGGGGATTCTTCAGGACGATGGCTATTCGGTTCGCACCGCCGCCAACGCCGAAGCGGCGCTGGCGGCCATTCGCGCGCGCAAGCCGGCGCTGCTGGTCCTGGATATCTGGATGAGCGCCGGTGGGATCGACGGGCTCGAGCTGCTCGACGCCGTCAAGATCATCGATCCCGATGTGCCGGTGATCATGATTTCTGGGCATGGCAACATCGAAACCGCGGTCAGTTCGATCAAGCGGGGCGCCTACGATTTCATAGAAAAGCCGTTCAAGTCCGACCGCCTGATGCTGGTGGTCGAACGCGCCCTCGAAGCGGCAAGGCTGCGCCGGGAAAACCGCACGCTGCGCACCCAGGCGATCGTGCCTGACGGCCTGATCGGCGCTTCCACCGCCGCCCAGCAATTGCGCGCGATGATCTCGCGCGTCGCCCCGGCCAACAGTCGCGTATTGATCTCCGGTCCTCCAGGATCAGGCAAGGAGACCGTGGCTCGGCTCATTCACGCCGCCAGTCCAAGGGCGCGCAACGAGTTCGTGGCGATCAGCGCCGCCGGCATGACTCCCGAACGCATGGATCGGGAATTGTTTGGCGAGGAGGGCGGACAAGCGCGCGTCGGGCATGTGGGGGTCTTCGAGCGGGCCCACGGCGGAACGCTGTATATCGACGATGTCGCCGACATGCCGCGCGAGAGCCAGAGCCGTATTCTGCGGGTGCTGGTCGAACAACGCTTCCGCCGGCTAGGCGGCGACACCGACGTCCAGGTCGACGTAAGGGTGGTTTCATCTGCGTCCCGCGATCTGGGGGGCGAGATCGCGGCGGGGCGGCTGCGGGAAGACCTGTTTCACCGTCTCAACGTCGTGCCACTCCGGGTTCCGGGGTTGGCGGAGCGGCGTGAGGATATACCGGAGCTGATCGACTACTACATCGATCGCCTGAGCGTCGCCTCGGGCCTTACCCGGCGCAGCCTCGCCTCGGACGCCTACGCCACGCTGCAGGTCCAGGCCTGGCCAGGCAATGTGCGCCAACTGAAGAATGTGGTGGAGCGAATCCTGATTCTCGCCGCCGGCGATCCGGGCCAGCCGATCACCGCTGAGATGCTGCCCACCGAGGCTAGCGCCGCGCCATCGAGTGGCGGCCTGGGGGCCGAGAGGATCATCGCCTTGCCGTTGCGCGAAGCGCGCGAACTGTTCGAGCGCGAATATCTGGACGCCCAGATCATGCGTTTCGGCGGCAATATCTCGCGCACCGCGGCTTTCATCGGCATGGAACGCTCGGCGCTGCACCGGAAATTGAAATCGCTGGGTTTCGGCGGGCCCCGCCTGATCGAGGAGACGGCCGACTGATGGGACGGGTAGCCTATGTCAACGGACGGTTCGTCCGTCACGCCGACGCGGCGGTGCATATCGAGGATCGTGGCTATCAGTTCGCCGATGGCGTCTACGAGGTGTGGGCGGTATTCGGCGGGCGCCTGGCGGATTCCCCAGGACATTTCGCCCGACTGAAGCGCAGCCTGGGCGAGCTTCGCATCTCTGCGCCGATGACCGACGCCGCCCTGACCATCGTCCTCAATGAGACGCTCCGCCGCAACCGGATTTCCGATGGAATGATCTATCTACAGGTCAATCGCGGCGTGGCGCCGCGGGATCACCCGTTTCCGAACCCCGAGGTGTCTCCCAGCATCGTGATCACCGCCAAAGCCATCGATCTTGCCGCCAGCGAGGCGCGGGCCGCCAAGGGCGTGGGAGTAGTTTCGGTGGCTGAAAACCGCTGGGGCCGCTGCGATATCAAGACCGTCGGGTTGCTTCCCAACGTCCTGGCCAAACAGACGGCGCGCGAGGCCGGCGCAGTCGAGGCCTGGTTCGTCGATGATCTGGGCTTGGTCACCGAAGGGGCGTCTAGCAATGCCTGGATCGTCGACGCCGACGGGGTTCTGCGAACCCGCGACATCCAGGCCAATATTCTGCGAGGCGTGACGCGGAATTCCGTGATCCGCTTGATGGCCGACAGCGGTATAACCCTCGATGAACGCGCTTTTACGCTTGAGGAGGCCAAATCCGCCAGGGAAGCCTTCATTACAGGCGCCGGCAGCCTGATCCTGCCCGTGGTTCGGATCGACGGCGCGATAGTAGGCGACGGCGTCCCCGGTCCGGTGGCGAAGCGGCTTCGGGCTCTCTATATCGGCGAGGCGAGCGTCAGAGCCGCATGAGTTGGCGCCCTGGACCCCGAGGTCCCGATGGCGCCCAAACCTTAAAAAAAGGGGCTTAAGCCCGTGTCGAACGATAAGAAACAGAATTTGCAGGACACCTTCCTCAACAGTGTCCGTAAAACCCGCACTCCGCTGACCATCTTCCTGGTCAATGGCGTCAAACTTCAGGGCGTGGTCAGCTGGTTCGATAATTTCTGTGTGCTGCTGCGCCGGGATGGTCAGGCTCAGCTGGTCTACAAGCACGCCATCTCAACCATCATGCCCGCCGGCCCGGTTCAGCTTTACGAACCGCCCATGGACGACAACGAGGACGATTGAAGAACGCATTGATCGATCACCGGGCGCCGCCTCAAGGCGCGCTGGTCATTCACGCCGTCCGGCCCAGGGCGACCAGCGCGCGGACGCCGGAAGAACGGCTTGAGGAAGCCGTAGGATTGGCGGTCGCCCTGGATCTGGAGGTTCGCGACGCCCTGGTCGTCGGCCTCAGGACCGTATCGCCCGCCAGCCTGTTCGGTTCGGGCAAGGTCGAGGAAATCGCCGCGATCCGCCGCGAGCTGGACGTGGACGTGATCGTCATCGACGACACGCTTTCCCCGGTGCAGCAACGCAACCTTGAGCGCGCCTGGCAGGTCAAGGTCATCGACCGAACTGGCCTGATCCTGGAAATCTTCGCGCGACGCGCCCGCACTGGAGAAGGGCGCCTTCAGGTCGAGCTTGCCCGCCTGGACTATGAGCGCTCGCGGCTGGTGCGCACCTGGACCCACCTTGAACGCCAGCGTGGCGGCTTCGGCTTCATGGGCGGTCCCGGCGAAACCCAGATTGAGGCTGACCGGCGCCTGCTGCTCGATCGGATCGTCAAGCTGAAGGCTGAACTGGCGGATGTGCGCCGCACCCGATCGCTGCAGCGGCAGGGGCGCAAGCGAGTTCCGTTCCCGATCATCGCCTTGGTGGGCTACACCAACGCCGGCAAGTCCACGCTGTTCAACCGGCTGACCAAGTCGGATGTCCTGGCCAAGTCGATGCTGTTCGCCACCCTCGACCCGACTCTGCGCCAGCTGCCGCTGCCCAGCGGCCGCTCGGTTATTCTGTCCGACACCGTAGGTTTCATCTCCGACCTGCCGCACGAACTGGTCGAAGCGTTCCGCGCCACCCTGGACGAGGTGCGCGAGGCCGATGTCATCCTGCATGTTCGGGACATCGCCACCCCCGACTCGGACGCTCAGAGCCAGGATGTGGAGTCGGTTCTGGAAGAGATCGGCGTCAAGCGCGACGAAGGCCGGAGGATCCTGGAAGTCTGGAACAAAGCCGACCTGCTGACCGTCGATCAACGGCAGGATCTTGAGGAACGCGTGACGCGGGAACGAGCCGTGATCATCTCCTCGCTGACAGGAAAGGGGGTCCCGAACCTGATCGACCGCGTCGCGGCCCTTATCGACGACGACCCGGAACGGATTTTCCGACTTAGCGCCGATGACGGCGAGGCCCTGGCCTGGCTCTACCGCCACGGCCGCGTCACCGACCGTCGAGACTCCGACGGCGGCCTCTCGATCACCGCCAGGCTCGACTCTCAGGCTCTGGGTAAGTTCGAGCAGCTTCGCCCTGGCGTCGGCGGCGGCCGGCTGGTGGAAGCGGCCACCGGCTGATCTCGGTCAATTCGCCGCCGATGACCACACAACGGGAAACAGCGGGTGATCCATCGGTGCGCCGGAGGCGAGGGCGCCTTTCAGTTCCGGGAAGTCAGGGGAGGTTTTCCAGGGGCGGGGCGCGTGGACGACATCATCGCCCATGAAGCGCAGCGACAGGGCGCGGCGGCGGGTGGCCGAGCCGGCGGCCGAGTGCAGGGTGAGCATGTTGAAGGCGATGGCGTCGTCGGGCTCCAGCGCCCAGGACAGGATTTCATGCGCGCCCGGTTCGGCGTCGATGTCGGCTAGCTCCGTCAGGGCGCCGGGCGGGAACCAGCGGGCTTCGTCGGTCATGAAAGCGCGGGGCATCAGCCAGGGACCCAGGTGCGAACCGGCCACGAACCTAAGCGACGCATCCAGCGGCACGGAATCGGCCGGGATCCACAGGCTGCAGGTCTGGGCGCCGTCAATGTTGTAGTAGGGTTGATCCTGATGCCATGGGGTTGGTTGGCGGGTACCCGGCTCCTTGACCAGTAGATGGTCGTGATGGAACCGCACATGGCTCGCGCCCATCAGCTGTCCGGCCACCGCCGCTGTTGGCGACTCCTCTATCAGTCGACGGTAGGCGCCGATCCGATCCCAGTTGCGGAAATCCTCAAAAAACCTGCCCGGATCATCAGCCCCGCTGGCGACGATGGCTCGGAATCCGGGCGACGCCAGATTGGCTTCGATCCCCTCGCAAAGCCATCCGAGTTCCCGCTCGGACAGCAGCCCGCGCACCACCACCGCCCCCTTGGATCGGTACTCGCTCGCCAGAGCGCTGCTCGGCTCCACGCCTACAGCCCGAACCGCTCGCCGCGCTTGCCGCGCACCGCCAGGTCCACCGTCGCCAGCCGTTTTTCGCCGGGAACCCGCATCTCCAGCCCTGGCATATGCATCATCGCCTGATAGTCGCCCAGCGAATCCTCCAGCGCCTGG
>JANYFU010000141.1 GCA_025359665.1 Caulobacteraceae bacterium | reverse complement strand
CGCCTACGGCAATGAAAACTGGCAATTCGACGCCGACGGCCTGATGGAGCGCCGCATCGCCAGCATCAACGAGCATCCCATCACCGAGGCCGACCGCAAGTTCCGCTGGCCGCCCGGCCGCCGGCCCGACGACCATCCTGGTCTGAATGATCTCGGTCTGTAGCGGGCGGGACCCCTTCGAGGTTCACGAGGTATATATGGCGCATGGCGGGCGCCTCTAACTCCGGTCGGCTTCAAGCCGCTTGCGGCAGTCGACGGCCCAAGCTCGAGAGATGAAGGCGGCCATAACAGCCGCAACTCCCCAGAGAAGACCAACGCGAACGCTGTGACCAACCAGAAAAGGACTCACGGACGCCAGCAAGTCTGGGTCAAATCGACCGAGGAGTAGGAGCGCCATCGCGGCGAACAGAATGGTCGAGGCGACCCAATGCAGCCATGCCGTCTTCTGAGAACTCGCCTGACCAAGGGCCATGACGACCGCCTTTGTCAGCCTAGGTGGCTTCAGGCCGCCTACCGGGGGCACGGACCACACCCCAAACCCGTTACGTGGTGCGTCTGAATGACGTTCAAGCGCCCATCGTCCCTTAGGTTTTTCGTAGATGGCCACAAGGCCAATTGTCCAGGCCAGAAAAGCGAGGACCAGAATGCAGAGCCAAACACCGGCGAGACTATCGAAATGCAGGGGCGTATCTTCCTCGGAAGCAGCCCACTGAAATAGAAACAAAATGGGCCAAAGACGCACGAGAAGAGCACCAAGAAGACTATTCTGGATTGTGTCGATCCATTTTTGAGCCAAGTTGTTCATCCGTTCGCCGTTTTGCCAGAACATGCCTGTCGGAGGGCGGGGTCCCGCGCGATCAATCCGGGGCGCACTCTACCTCACGGACCGTAGACTGGTGCGCCTTGGTTTGCCGCTAGGGTTTTACACTCGGTTGAGCCTGAATGATTTTCCTGGCGGTTCTGACTATGAGCCAGATGGGGACGGCAATCAGAAGGGCCGCGGTGGCCAAACCCCCGAAGAGCCAAGCGAAACCCATCAGCCATTCAGCTGCGGTTGGCAGCCTCGGCGTCTCTGACGCGGGTGGAAGGTCGATCTTGATGCTTATTGTTGAAATTGGCGCACATACGATAAAGATCATCATCGGCACCGCGAGCGCCAGCCCTCCCAGCTTAAGCCAGCCTGACCTTGTAATTCGTCGACCGAACAACCTCGTATTCCCCTCAAAATTCTTGTCCGAGGAACCTACTCGATCACCGTCTGCTGTAGAAGCCGTTACGAATCCGAGACACAGAACAATTCGCTGGAACCTGGGCAGGAAGGAAAAGCGCGGATGACCGCCGTAACGCATACCGAGACGGACGCGGGTGTCGCCGAACACGATTTTTCGGTGACCGTGGACGGCGCCGCCGTGCCCGCCGTGATCTGGGCTCCGGCGAGCGCCAGGGGCCGCCGGCCGCTGGTGCTGATGGGGCACGGCGGCTCGCAGCACAAGAAGACCGATACGCTGAAGGCGAGGGCGCGGCGCTACGCGCGGGACCATGGCTGGGCGACGCTGGCGATCGACGCGCTGGGCCACGGCGAACGCGCCGACCCGGCCGAGGCCGAGGGCATGGCGCGGGACCTGCTGGAGCGGGTCCGTGGCGCCGGCCAGAGCCAGCCCGGCCCCTCGCCAATCTTCAAGACCATGGGCGAGCGGGTGCGGCGGGGCGTGCCAGAGTGGCGAGCGGCGCTGGACGCGGCGCAGTCGCTGGCGTTCGTCGGCGAGGGCGGCCCGGTCGGCTACTGGGGCCTGTCGATGGGCCTGGTGATGGGAGTGCCGCTGGTCGCCGCCGAGCCGAGGGTGCGGTGCGCGATGCTCGGCCTGGGCGGCGTGCGGCCGAAGGACGTAGCGATGACCGAGGCGGCGCGGGCGATCACCTGCCCGGTCGAGTTCACGTTCCAATGGGACGACGCCGTGGCCGCGCGCGAGGGCGGCCTGGCGCTGTTCGACGCCTTCGGCTCGAGCGAAAAGACCATGCATATCAACCCCGGACCGCACGGCGGCATCCCCCGCTTCGAGGAGGCGTCATGGGAAGCGTTCTTCCGGCGGCACCTGGGGGATTGAATCATTCCGGCGCGTCGCGCCGGACTTCCCGATACCAGGCCAGTTGCTCGCTGGTGGCCAGCAGCTTGCCGTCCCGGCGCCAGTAGCTGGAGCGTTCGTCCGAGGCTCCGCCACCACCGACCCGGCCTTCGCACTCGACCAGGATGAAGTCGTCGCCGACCTCGGCGATCTCCTCCACGGTCGCGTGCAGATAGGCGGTGAGCGACAGCGTCGTGGTCATCACCGTCGGCCCCAGCGCATACATCACCCGCGGCGCCGAGTTGTCGGTGATCATGCCCAGCAGCGCCTTGTCCAGCGACCCGCGCCGCGACCGCACCCAGGCCAAGGTTCGCGAGTTCCCGGACGGCTTCGGCGGGAACCCCTCCAGGCCGCGTCGCTCGAAGGCCGAAGCGCCGTAGTGGGTCCGGACGCCGTCCATTTCCGGGCTCGGCAGGCTTTCGGGATCGGGAGCGGCCGGCATGCTGGCGAAGGCGAAGTCCGGGGTCTTCGGCCGCTTCGCCATGGTGACGACGCCATGCACCCCAACTTGATCCGATCCCGCCGGCAGCAGCTCCACCTCCCAGACGCCGATCGATCCGCCTTGCCGCAGCCGCCGCGTCCGGATGTCGAGGGCGCCCGAGGGCAGCCCGGCGGCGTAGGTCAAGGTCAGCGACAGGGGCTCGCCGATCGCCGAGGGCTCGGCTTCCAGCACCCGGATGCAGAGCCCGATCGCATAGCCACCCCAGAGGCCGCCTCCCGGGTTGCTCCATTCGGTGGCGGCGAAGGTGGTCCACCGGCCGGGCGCGACGGGCGTGAGGGGAATGGAAAGGCTGTGGGCTTCACTCATAACCGCTCTACTACCCGGCCGTTCCAGGGGCGTGGAAGCCCCCCTGCGGGACCGGCGGTAGGCTTGGTTCGGACGATCGCGAAGGTAAAGCGGATTTTACAGCATGGAGCGCTGGCTCACGCTCGCCTATGATCCTTGGCGCCGGACCTTGAATTCGATCATATCGCTGGAGAGAGCATGTCAAAGACCATCGTCGTCGTGGGGTTCGGCCCAGGTATCTCCACCGCCGTCGCGGACAAGTTCGGCGCCGAGGGCTTCTCCGTCGCGCTGGTGGCGCGAAACGCGGAGCGTCTCGCAGCGGGGGTCGCGACGCTTAAAGCCGAAGGCGTCGCCGCCGCCGCGTTTGTCGCCGACGCGGGAGACCCGGCGAGTATTCGCTCCGCGATCGGCAAGGCGCGCGCGGAGCTTGGCCCGATCACCGTCATCCATTGGAACGCCTTCAGCGGCTCCG
>JANYFU010000106.1 GCA_025359665.1 Caulobacteraceae bacterium | reverse complement strand
AATTTCGACGCCCGCACGGCCCCGCCGGATATGCTGATCCTGCACTATACCGGCATGATCAGCGGAGAGGCCGCCCTGGCCCGGCTCACCGACCCAGAGGCCAAGGTCTCGGCCCACTATCTGGTCGAGGAGAATGGCGCGATCTTCGCCCTGGTCCCCGAGGCCCGCCGCGCCTGGCACGCGGGGAAGGGCTCCTGGCGGGGCGAGACCGATATCAACGCCGCCTCGATTGGGGTGGAGATCGTCAATCCCGGCCACGAGTTCGGCTATCGGCCATTTCCGGAGGCTCAGATCGCAGCGGTGATAGAGTTGCTCGCCGATATCCGCTCGCGCTGGACGATCCCCGACGCCAGGATTCTCGGCCACTCCGATGTTGCTCCCGATCGCAAAACCGACCCCGGTGAACTGTTCCCGTGGAAGACACTGGCCGACGCCGGGCACGGCCTTTGGGCGGAACCCGCGCCCGCGCCCGGTCCTGTTCTGGGTGAGGGCGACGAGGGCCTAGGCGTCCTGACATTGCAATCGGCCCTGGCGCGGCTCGGCTACGACTGTCCGCGCAATGGCGTCTTCGACGCCGACCTCGCTACGGTCGTCCGCGCGTTCCAGCGGCATTGGCGCGCCGCAACGGTGGACGGCGTCGCCGACGGTGAGACTCGGTCCCGGCTGATGGCCTTGATAAGGGTGGCGGTATGAGCGCCCCGGCAATAGAGGCCTTGGTCTTCGATCTTGGCGGCGTGATCGTCGCCCACGACAATACGGTAATGCACAGCGCGCTGGCCGACCGATGCCGCGCCGGCTGGTCGCCGGCCCAGGTCGCCGAAGCCACCGCCGACGCTCGCTGGGGGACCGGCCGGCCGGTGCGTGAGCTGCACGCGGAGCTTGTCGCCGAGGCGGGCTACGATGGCGATTGGAACGCCTTCACCGGCGATTTCTGCTGTCACCTGGTGCTTGATGAATCGATGTTGGCCTTCGTGGAGTTTTTGGCGATCCGCCATCGGGTGATGATTTTCTCGAACACCAACGAGGCGCATTGGCAGTCCCAGGTCCTTGCGTCGGGCGGACGCCTCGGCGCCTTCGAACGCCATTTGAGCTACGAGATGGGACACGCCAAACCGTCGCTTCAATCGTTCCAGATCGTGGCCGAGACGGCGTCCCTGCCGCCCCATTCGATGCTGTTTTTCGATGATGTGCCGGCTAACGTGGAGGCCGCGCGCCGCGCTGGCTTTCGCGCCGAGGTGTTCGAGAGCGAGGCGAACCTCCGGGCGATGTTACCGACACTGGACGTGGTCGCGAGGCGCTGACCTCCATCGCCGCAGGCGCCTTGGAAGATGAGCCTGGCTAGTGACCCGCCACGGCCTCCAACGGCTGGCCTGGTCGTGGTGGTAGCCAGACCAGACAGGCGGCCAAGGCGAAGACGAGCGCGATCTCCCAGAACAGGCGGTTGGTCGCCAGCAGCAGCGCCTGCCCGTCCACCAGCTGGTTAACGACCGAGAGGGCCTGGAGCGGCTGCAACCCCTGACGCGCGAGGATGTCGAGTTGCGAACCGACATTCGGGACCCAGCCGGCAATGTCGGCATGGTAGGCCGAGGCGTAGCTCTCCCATCGCGTCGTCACCACGGAGGTCGCGAACGCCCCCGCCAGGGTCCGCACGAAGCTGGATAGCCCCGTGGCGTCGGCGGTTTCCTCTGGATCCACGGCGGCCATGGACAGCATCATCAGTGGCATGAAGAAGGCCGGCATGGCGGCGCCGACCAGAACCAGGACTCCCCAGACCTGCCAGAACGTCATGTCGGTGTTGGCCATGCCGCGCATCAGCGAGGTGACCATCAGCCATCCAATGCCGCCGCAGGCCACGATCCTGGCGTCGAATCTTGAGATCAGCACGGCCGCCAGTGGGGCGGTTGCGACGGCTAGGATGCCGGTGGCGCCGGACGCCAGACCGGCCTGGGTGGCCGAAAAGCCGAGGTTGATCTGCAGCCACAGGGGCGTCAGCACATTGGTGGCGAAGAAGCCGCCGAGCACGCAGGCGAACACGATCATCGCCGCGGTAAACCCCCTGTGTCGAAACACCTTGAGATTGACGATCGGATGGTCGCTGGTCAGCTCCCAGATCAGGAAGGCGGCGAATGCGATAGCCGAGCCGAGGGCCACCCGCGAGATACGCCGTGATCGGATTCTGCGGGTCGCCACCGAGGTGTTCCTCGAAGTGGGCTACGCCGCCGCCGCGATGAGCGTGATTTCGCAACGGCTGGGGGGTTCGAAGGCTACGCTCTATGCCTACTTTCCCAGCAAGGAAGACCTGCTCGAGGCGATCATCCGCCGGCAGTGCGAAACCTTGTTTACGGCACTCGACCAGGCCGAAGCCCTGCCCGGGATCGCCGACCGGCTGAGACACTTCGGAACGACGTTCGTGCGTGTTCTGGTTTCGGACGCTGGCGTGAAAACCATGCAACTAGGCATTGAAGCCTCGCGAGATCACCCCGATCTCGCCCGTCGTTTCGAGCAGGTCAGCGTCCGGGTCGTCACCGACCAGTTGATGACCCTGATCGAGCGCGCTGACACCGCCCGCGAGATCCATGCGCCCGATCCAGCCTTGGCGGCCAACGTGTTCATCAGCCTGATGCGCGGCGATCTCCATTTCCGCCGGCTTTTGAACCTGATCCCGGAGCCATCGGAGGAGACGGTGCGGCGCGAGGCGGAAATCTCGGTCGAGGTGTTCTTGCGGGCGTTCGCGACGGGTGCGGTCTCGACCTAACGCCAGCTCGAAGGGGCATGGGGTGCGCGATTACCTCCCAGGTCATTGAACCGTCGCGTTTCGCGGGCGATCCTGCGGCGGATCTGAGGAGCCGCGATCGTGTCCCTGTCGGAAATACGCAAGAGCCGGAACGGGGAAGGGGGCTTCCCTCAGATGCTCAGGACCTGGCGCCAGAAGCGGCGCCTCTCGCAGCTCGACCTCGCCCTGTCGTCGGGTGTCTCGCAGCGCCATGTCAGCTTCCTGGAATCCGGGCGCGCCCGGCCCAGCCGGGGCATGATTCTGCAGCTCAGCGAGACCCTTGAGGTGCCCCTGCGCGAGCGCAACGCGTGGCTCGCCGCCGCCGGTTTCGCGCCGATCTTCCGGACGCGGCCGCTGGATGATCCCCAGATGGCTCAGGTCATGAATGCGGTGCGCATGATGCTCACCAGTCACGAGCCTTTTCCGGCGGTCGCTCTCGACCGCGCCTGGAACATCCGCATGACCAACGCGCCGTTCGAGATGATGACGGCGCTGCTCGGCGACGACATCTGGCGCCGGGTGGGCGGGGACGAGCGAAATCTGATGCGGCTGTTCTTCCACCCCAATGGCATCCGGCCCCTGGTCACCAACTGGGCGGCGGTCGGGCCCCTGACCTGGCGCCGCGCCGAGCGTGAGGCCGAGGCGCTCGGCGGCCAGGACATGAAGCAGTCGCTGGCCGAGCTCAGCCAATATCAGGACGCCGAGACTCTCTGGTCGGCACAGGATTCGGCGCTGGTCCCAGTCATGCCCTTCATCCTGGAGAAGGACGGCTTGCGCATTTCGCTATTTACCATCATCGCCACCTTCGGCACGGCGCAGGACGTCACCGCCGACGAGTTGCGCATCGAAACGATGTTCCCGGCCGATCCGGCCACCGAGGCGCTATTCCGCGGCGCGGCGGCCGCTATGCCGCCGGCCAGATAAAGGCCAGGGTCCTTGCTTGACGCCCCGCCCGCGCGCGCCCACCGTAGTGGTGGATCAGATGGCTGGGCGGTCGCTCTTGCGTTGTAATGGCGCAAGGGAGGAAAGTCCGGGCTCCACGGTGAATAGGTGGCGGGTAACACCCGCCGGGGGCGACCCCAGGGATAGCGCCACAGAAAGTAAACCGCCCTGCGAAGCCTCGGCGAAGCAGGGTAAGGGTGAAAGGGTGGGGTAAGAGCCCACCGCGGACCGGGTGACCGGGATGGCATGGCAAGCCCCACCTGGAGCAAGACCGAATAGGGGTGTCGCGCCGACCGCAAGGAAGGCAGGGCTTCGCCGGCCCAGACGCCCGGGTAGGTCGCGAGAACCGTCCGGCGACGGGCGGTCCAGAGGAATGATCGTCGCGTCCCCGCGCGAGCGGGGGTGGCACAGAACCCGGCTTATAGGCCGTCTGATCCGTTGCCTTGCCCGACAAGTGTTGGGCCAGGCGTTAACTTTTTTGGGAGAGGTGAACGCAAAAGCTATCCACGGTGGGAATTTTGTTCTTTGTATGTTCTGTTTATTAATGTGTATGGCCCATTATGCCGCGCTCGAACACTTAAATTGAGTCAAAAGTGGCAATTGGAGTCATTGAGTGGCAGTTAATCCCGTGTTACCAAATCCTCAACGCCACGGATGAGCCCGGCGTGGATGGGAATTGGCCGCCGTGTTCTTGTCGACCATCGACAGGCAGCTGGATGGGAAGCGGCGGATCGTTCTGCCGGTGGAATTCCGCGCCGCGGTGGGTCCCCTGGACACGCTTTTTTGCTTCCCCTCGATCGAGGCCGATTGCCTTGAGGGCGGTGGCCCCGACCTGCTCAAAACCTATGACACCCTGATCGACGAACTGCCGTTCGGCGATCCTCTTCGCACGGCGATCGAAACCAGCGTCCGCGGCGGCTTCGCCCGTCTGGCTTGGGACCCCGCTGGCCGGGTGACCTTGCCCGACACGCAATGCCAGCAGTTCGGCCTTACCGATTGGGTCTCGGTGGTGGGTATGGGCGACCGGTTTCAGATCTGGTCCAAGCAAGCTTTCGCCGCCCATCGCGAAAGCCAGCGCCTGTTCGCTCGCGAACAGATGATCGCGCTTCGGCTGAGCCAACGCACCGGCCCCCTGGCGGCCGCGTCGTGACCGCGCAGGCGCACAGGTCGGTGATGCTGGCCGAGGTGCTCGAGGCGCTAAGGCCAGGTCCAGGCCTGACCATCGTCGATGGCACGTTCGGGGCCGGCGGCTACACCCGCGCTTTCCTCTCGGCCGGAGCGGCGGTTATCGCCTTCGACCGGGACCCGACCACCGCCGCCTTCGCCGAGGGATTGCACGGTCTGGGCGCGCTGCGTCTCATCCATACCCCATTCTCCCGCATGAACGATTTCATAGCCGCGGGCGAGGTCGACGGGGTGACGCTCGACCTGGGCGTCTCCTCGATGCAGATCGATCAGGCGGAGCGGGGCTTTTCGCTGATGCGCGACGGTCCGTTGGACATGCGCATGTCCAGCGAGGGCCTGAGCGCCGCAGAATTGGTCAATGAAGGCGATCCTCGCGAACTGCTTCGCATTTTCCGCGTCTATGGCGAGGAGCGCCAGGCGCGCCGCGTCGTTGGCGCGCTGGTACGCCGCCGGGACGAAACCCCCTTCGAACGTACCCTGGATTTGGCCGAGGTGGTTGAGCGGACGCTAGGCGGCCGGCGTGGCGCCAAGGTTCATCCCGCGACACGGGTTTTCCAGGCGCTCAGAATCGCCGTCAATGAAGAACTCGCTGAACTTGAGGCCGGTCTCGCCGCGGCCGAACGCAATCTCAAGGTTGGTGGGCGGCTGGCCGTGGTGTCGTTTCATTCGCTGGAGGATCGGATCGTCAAGTCTTTCCTCAATGACCGGGCGGGCCGCCAGGGGGAAGGATCCCGGCACGCTCCACCACGCGCCGCCGGTCCGGCCCCCAGCTTCACCCTGCTGCACAACGGGGCGATGGCGCCGTCCGAGGCCGAGATCGCCGCCAACCCCCGCGCTCGGTCTGCCAAGCTTCGCGCCGCCGCCCGGACTGCCGCCCCCGTATGGAGGGCCGCGGCGTGAGAATTCCCAACGTTCTGTCCACGCGCTTTCGTGGGTTTCGGATCGTCAACCTGCTTGGTCTCACGGTCCTGTTGGTCATCGCTCTGGGCAGCTATGCGTTGAAGACCCTCGCCGGCGCCCAGGATGCAGGGGGGGTCGCCATCGACGACCGGATCCTTCAGGAGCAGCGCCGCATCCGCATGCTGCGGGCGGAAGTTTCGCGGCTGGGCGGCCCGGCGCGGGTTGCGGATCTGTCACGGCGTTATCTGAACCTGGCGCCTCTCGATCCGGGGCATGAGATTACGCCCGATGCTCTGCCGGCCATTGCCGCGCGAGACAACGCACCGGCGACGGCGCTCAACCAGGCGGTGGCGCCATGACCACCGTCGATCCCGCCGACCCCGACAGCCTAGGGGTTTTTTCCTGGCCCTCCTGGCGCGGCTGGCTGTCGAATCTCGGATTTCTGGAGCGGGCGTTCAATCGCGCGCGGGCCTCGGGCAAGGTCGAGGACGATGTGCGCCTGCGCATCTTCTTCGTTATGGCCATGTTCGCGGCCGCTTTTCTGGCCTTGGCCATCGGTGCGTCCCGGGCGGCGTTGTTCTCCGATGCCGACAAGCACAAGGCCGGCCTGGCCCCGACCCGGGCGGCCCGGGGTGATCTGGTGGATCGTAACGGTGAGATTTTGGCGATGGATCTCATTCGCTATGGTCTCTATCTCCGACCGGCCGAGATAACCGACAAGGCCGGAACCCGAGCGGCCATCCTGGCCATCGCGCCGAATTTCTCCAAGGCGAGGCTGGACACCGCCCTTAACGGCCTCGCGCTCGCGGCAGGGGAAAGACCCGATCCGACCAAGGAATACTATGTCGGTGGCGGCCTGACTCCGGTCTTGAAGGGACGTCTGCACGATCTGGCTTTGCCCGGGTTTGATTTCCAGGAGGAGGGCGGTCGCTTCTACCCGCTTGGTCAGACCGGCGCCCATGTGATCGGCTTTGCGTCCAACGACGGCGTCGGACAGGCCGGCGCCGAACGAGCTTTCGACGGACCGATCCGCGCCGCGGCCGCGGCGCGTGGTTCCCAACCCCTATCGATTGATCTACGCGTACAGGGCGCGCTGCAGGATGAACTGGAAACGGCCGCCCAGCATTTTCAGGTCAAGGACGCGGTCGGCATGGTCGTCAACGTCCGCACCGGTGAGATCCTCGGCATGGCCAGCTATCCGGCCTTCGATCTCAACGCCCCCGGTAAGGCGGACCCGGCCGCGATGGTCAACCACGTGGGCGCGACGGTCTACGAACCTGGATCGGTGTTCAAGGTCTTCACCTTGGCGATGGGGCTGGATACTGGCCTGGTCAACGTCAACACCGTCTTCAATGTCTGCTCGCCGCTGATTCTGCCGGGCCAGATCATCCACGACTACGACAAGGGGGACTGTTCGCTGCCCCTCTGGCAAGTGTTCACCCACTCGTCGAATATCGGCGCGGCCAAGATGGCCATCCAGGTCGGCGGCGACCATGAGGACAAATATTTCCACGCCTTCGGCCTTTTCGATAAGGCCCCCAGCGAGTTGGTGGAATCGGCGCGGCCTCTCACGACAAAACGGATTACCGAAAATTCCATCGCCACCATGGCCTTTGGCCACGACATCTCGGTGAGCCCGCTGGCGATCGCAACGGGCATGAGTTCCATCCTGGATGGTGGAATTTATCGCCCGCTTACGCTTCGGAAGCTTGAGCCGGGACAGGCGCCGGCGCCCGGTCGCCGGGTAATCCAGGCCTCAACCTCGCGCACCATGCTCAACCTGATGCGCCTCAACGCCACCGACGGTACGGGCCGCTTCGCCGACGCCCAGGCGCGGGGTTACCGGCTCGGCGGCAAGACCGGCTCGGCGACCAAGATCATCAACGGCCACTATAACCACGAGGGCATCAACCTCGCTTCCTTCGCCGCCATCTTTCCCATCGACGGCCCACTCGACGCGGATCGCTACTACGTCCTGGTGATGATGGACGAGCCGCACCGGATGCCGGAGACCGGAGGCTTCACCACCGGCGGGGCGGTCTCGGCCCCCATCGCCGGTAAGATCGTGGCGCGGATTGCGCCGTTCCTGGGGGTGCGCCGCGTGGTTACCCCGGCTGAGACCGGCCCCCGGCCACCGGTGGATCCGAGCACCTTAAGCGGCGACGAGCGATGAGCGCCCAGCGTCTTTCCGATCTGATCCACAAGGACCTTTCAGTCGATCCGATGATCGAGGGCGTAACGGCCGATAGCCGCCATGTACAGCCCGGCTACCTGTTCGCGGCTCTGCCGGGCGCCAAGGCCGACGGCAAGGCCTTCGTGCCCGCCGCCCTGGCCCGAGGCGCGGTCGCGGTTCTGGCCAGCGAGCACATTCCGGGCCTCGCCGCGCCCGTCATCAAGGTTGGCGACCCCAGGCGCGCCTATGCGCTCGCGGCCTCGGCGTTCCACGGCGTGCAGCCGGAAACCTGCGTCGCCGTGACGGGAACCAACGGCAAGACGTCCGTCGCCACCTTTTGCCGGCAGATATTCGAGGCGGCTGGTCGTCATGCCGCCAGCATGGGGACCCTTGGGGTTCGCGCCGGCGATGTTCAGCTGACCCCGCCCGGTCTCACCACACCGGACGCCGCCGATGTGGCCCGGCTGATGGCCGACTTGGCGGGACGCGGCGTCACACACTTGGCCCTTGAGGCCTCGTCGCACGGCATAGACCAGCGGCGCCTGGACGGCGTGACCCTGAAGGCCGCGGGCTTTCTCAACCTGAGTCAGGACCACCTCGACTATCACGGCACCATGGGGGTTTATCGCGCCGCCAAGCTTCGGCTGTTCGACACGCTGCTCCCCACCGGCGGAACCGCCGTGCTCAACGCCGACTCAGATGCCTATCCGGCCTTTGCGGCGGCCGCCGTCGCCCATGGCCAGACCATCATGTCTGTTGGCGCGATGGGGCAGGGGCTGACCCTGGTGGGCCGGACCCTTCTGCCGTTTGGCCAGCGCCTCAGGCTCCGGGCCTGGGGACAGGCGCACGACTTTGTTCTGCCGTTGGCCGGCGCCTTTCAGGCCTCCAACGCACTTGTCGCGGCGGGCCTGTGCATCGCAGCCGGAGAGCCGGTTGATCGGGCGCTGGAAGCGCTGCGTCGGCTCGAGGGCGCCCCTGGACGTCTTCAGCGCGTCGGCGCCGGACGTCGTGGCGGCGAAGCCTACGTGGACTACGCCCACACTCCCGATGGTCTGGCCACGGTGCTCGCGGCGCTGCGCCCGCACGCCCAGGGCCGGCTGATCGTGGTGTTTGGCGCGGGCGGCGACCGCGACCGGGGCAAGCGACCTCTGATGGGCGCCATCGCCGCGGATCTGGCCGATATCGCCTTTGTCACCGACGACAATCCCCGTTCCGAGAACCCTGCGGCGATCCGCGCCCAGATCATGGCCGGAGCCACTGGCCTGCGGGAGGTCGCGGACCGTCGGTCTGCGATCCTGGCCGCCACGGCGCTGCTTGAAGCGGGCGATATTCTGATCGTCGCCGGCAAGGGACACGAACAGGGCCAGACGGTCGGCGACCAGGTGCTGCCGTTCGATGATGTCGAAGAGACTCGCCGCGCGCTGGAACGGGGTGGAGCTGGTGATTGAACCCGCGACCCAGCTCCCGCTCTGGACTTCGACCGAAATCGCGGCGGCCACGCGTGGATTCGCCCATGGAGCGCCCTTCATCGCGACCGGTGTCGGTATCGACAGCCGCGCGATCGAGCGGGGCGATCTGTTCATCGCCTTGGCGGGCGCGCGCGATGGCCACGACTTTGTTCCCGCCGCCCTGGAGGCCGGGGCGGCTGGCGCTCTTACTACGCGACCCGTCGCGGGACCGTGTGTCGTGACCGATGACACCCTGGGCGGTCTTGAGAAATTGGGTGAAGCTGGGCGGTTGCGGGCAACGCGGGCCCGGCGCGGCGCGGTCACCGGCTCGGTTGGCAAAACCAGCGTAACCCAGCTGGTGCGCGCCGGTCTCGACCTGGCGGGCGTCGCTCATGGCTCGGTCAAATCCTATAACAATCACATCGGCGTACCCCTGACCCTGGCCCGCATGCCCGTGGACACCGAAAGGGCGATTTTCGAGATCGGAATGAATCACGCCGCCGAGATCAGCCCGCTGTCGGTGATGGTGCGGCCGCGGGCCGTGGCGATCACCACGGTCGAAGCGGTTCACGTGGAGAATTTTCCCGAAGGAGAGGCCGGCGTGGCGCGGGCCAAGGCCGAGATCCTCGACGGCCTCGACCCTGGGGGGTTGGCTATCCTCAACGCTGACAACCGCTGGTTCGACTTCCTCAAAGCCGAGGCGCGGCGCCGGGGCGCCAAGGTGCGGGCGTTCGGACGCGACAAGACCAGCGACGCCCAGCTGCTACGCTTCGCGCCCGCCCCCGGCGGCGCCTCGGTGGAGGCCCGTATCGACACGCGGAGAGTCGAGTTTCCAATCCGACAATCGGCGCCCCACTGGGGGCCGATGAGCCTCTGCGCCCTGCTGATGATGCGGGCCCTGGACGTCGAGCTTGATCTTGGTCTCGCGGCCCTGGCCGCTTTCGAGCCGCTCCCGGGGCGTGGGGCGGAACGCACGCTCGAGGGGCCGCGCGGACGGTTTACCCTGATCGATGAGAGCTACAACGCCAGCCCCGTGTCCGTCGCCGCGGCCCTGGCCAGCCTGGGCTCGAAGATCACCCGTGGCCGCCGGATCGCCGCCCTGACCGACATGCTTGAACTGGGCCCCGCCGCCGCGGATCGTCATGCCGGCTTGGCCGCCGCCGCGGAGGCGGCTGGCGTCGACCTGGTGTTCTGCGCCGGACCGCTGATGAGGTCGCTGTTCGAGGCCCTGCCGCCAGCTAAGCGCGGCGGCTACGCCATGACGGCCGAGGAACTGTTTCCCATGCTCGCGGCCGCTGTCGGGCTGGGTGACGTGGTGATGGTGAAAGGCTCGCGAGATTCGAAGGCGGGCTCCCTGGTCGTCGGCCTGACGACCATGGACCTTGCTCCGCGGGAGTGTCGCTGATGCTGTACTGGCTCTATCAGCAGCTGGCGGAACACCACCACCACGTCCCGGTGCTCAACCTTCTTCGCTATCTGACGTTTCGCGGCGGCATGGCCGTGGCGACATCGCAACTGGTTGTCGTGGCCATGGGCTCGCGCTTCATCCGCTGGATGAAGGCCAAACAGGGCAAGGGGCAGCCGATCCGGGCGGAAGGTATCGAGCGTCACATCATCGAGAAGTCCGGCACGCCGACCATGGGAGGCCTGATGTTCCTGGCCGGGATCACCGTCGCTACGCTGCTGTGGGCCGATCTGACCAACGTCTATGTCTGGGCGGCCCTGCTGGTGACGCTCGGATTCGGCGCGCTGGGCTTCATGGACGACTACGCCAAGGTCACCAAACAGACCACGGCGGGAATTTCCGGGCGTACCCGTCTGGTGGTCGAGGCGAGTATCGCGATGCTGGCGGTCTTTCTGATGATCCGGTTCGGCCAGCCGTCACCAGAAGGCGCGGGCCTATCCACGTCCCTGGCTTTTCCGATCTTCAAACAGGCCTTGGTGGATCTGTCCTGGTTCTACGTGGCTTTTGGGGCGTTCGTGATCGTCGGCGCTTCGAACGCGGTGAATTTTACCGATGGGCTGGATGGCCTGGCCACCGTTCCGGTGATGATCGCGGCGGCCACCTTCGGCCTGATCGCCTACCTGGTGGGCAATTTCGTGTTCGCAAAATACCTGGTCCTGCATTTCGTGCCTGGGGTTGGCGAGGTGGCGGTGTTCTGTGCGGCTATCGTCGGCTCCGGCCTCGGCTTTCTCTGGTACAATGCGCCGCCGGCTCGGATTTTCATGGGCGATTGCGGGGCACTGTCCCTCGGCGGCGCCCTGGGCGCGGTCGCGGTAGCGACCAAACATGAGATCGTTCTGGGCATCGTTGGCGGCCTGTTCGTCGTCGAGACGGTGTCGGTGATCATCCAGGTCCTCTGGTTCAAACGCACGGGCCGGCGGGTTTTCCTGATGGCCCCGATACATCACCATTTCGAGGAACTCGGCTGGTCGGAGTCGACCATTGTGATCCGGTTCTGGATCGTCGCCCTGGTGCTGGCCATGGTCGGCCTCGCCACCCTGAAGTTGCGGTAAGGGGCGTGCCGCGGTCATGATCCCGGTCGATGTTTTCCCCGGCCAGCTGGTGGCCGTATTTGGACTGGGCCGTTCCGGGCTAACGGCCGCGCGTGCGCTGGCGGCCGGAGGGGCCCGGCCCGTGCTTTGGGATGAAAACCCCGCCGCGCGCGCTCAGGCCATGGCCGAGGGATTTGACGTGACCGATTTGAGCGAGGCCGACTGGTCCGGCTTCGCCGCGCTCGTCCTGTCGCCGGGGGTTCCGCTGACCCATCCCGCGCCACATTGGACGGTGGAAAAGGCCCGCGCCGTCGGGGTCGAAGTCATCGGCGATGTCGAGCTTTTCGCGCGGGCCGTCGCGGCGGCTCCCGAGCACAAGCGCCCACGGGTCGTGGCGATCACCGGGACCAACGGCAAATCCACCACCACAGCGCTGATTGGCCATATGCTCGCCCGCGCCGGTCGCGACGCCCAGGTGGGAGGCAATATCGGCATTGGGGTGCTGGGCTTGAAGCCGATGCACGGCGGGGCCGTCTACGTGCTTGAGCTGTCATCCTACCAGCTGGATTTGACCTCCAGCCTCAAGCCTGACGTGGCCATCGTGCTGAACATCACCCCCGACCACCTGGATCGGCATGGCGACATGGATGGCTACGCCGCCGCGAAGCGGAGGGTCCTGCTCAACCAGGGCAAGGGCGATACGGCCGTGATCGGCGTCGATGACGACTGGGGCCAACGAATCTGTACGGAAATCACCGCCGCCAACCGCCGCACGATCTGGCCGATCAGCGCGCGCAAGGGCATCGGGCGTGGCGTCTATGTGCTTCAGGGCCGGCTCTATGACGCCACCGACGGCAGGGTGACCGAAATGGCGGATCTCACCGCCGCGCGCTCCCTGCCCGGGCGTCATAACTGGCAGAACGCGGCGGCGGCCTATTCAGCGGCGCGCGCGCTCGGCGTCACCGCCCAGGAGGCGATCGACGGCCTGATGAGCTTCCCAGGCCTCGCGCATCGGATGGAAACCATCGGAACCCTCGATGGCGTGCGTTTCGTCAACGATTCCAAAGCGACCAACATCGACGCCGCTCGCCAGGCCATGAGCGCCTATCCCAGGTTCCGCTGGATTGCCGGCGGACGTCCGAAAACCGGTATCGCCTGTCTTGGTGACTTGTTCGGATCGGTCGCCAAGGCCTATCTGATCGGCGAAGCCACCGAAGACTTCGCGCGGACACTTGAGGGCAAGGTCCTCTTCGAGCGATCCGGAACCGTGGAGGCCGCCGTTCGATCCGCGTTCGACGATGCGGTGAGATCAGGCGAACCCGACCCTATCGTGCTGTTTTCGCCGGCCTGCGCTTCGTTTGATCAGTTCAGCGACTTCGAGGCTCGCGGCGACGCCTTTCGCGCCGCGGTTCATGCCCTTGCCCTTCAACCCCAGGCGGGAGACCGGCTGTGAAGCCCCCTCACCAGCACGCTTTCGCTCGAACCGACACCTCGCGATGGGCCCTTTGGTGGTGGACCACCGATCGCTGGCTGCTCGGCGCGACGTGCGTTCTGATCCTGCTGGGCGTCCTTCTACAATTCGGCACCAGTCCGGCGGCGGCGGCTCGCCTGAACATACCGTGGCCGTTTCATTTCGCGGTGCGGCAGTGCGTGTTCGCGGTCCTGGGCGTGGGTGTGGTGCTGGCTACCTCGGTCCTGGATCCCAAAGGGGTTAGACGCGTGGCTTTCGTGGTCTACGCCATTGCCATCCTGGCGATGCTTGCCCTGCCGATCCTCGGCCACAACGCCAAGGGAGCGACGCGCTGGGTCGAGTTCGGTGGTTTTGCCTTGCAGCCCTCCGAGTTCATGAAACCCGCTTTGCTGGTGCTCGTGGCCTGGATGTTCGCCGAGGCGCAGAAGGGCGAAATTCCCGGCGTTTCCATCGCCTTTTGTCTCTACGGCGCCGCCGTGGCGCTGCTGCTGCTAGAACCCGACATCGGCCAGACCGCCCTGATCACCGCTTCCTTCGGCGCCGCCTTCTGGGTCGCCGGCGTGCCGATCGGCTGGATAATGGGCATGGGCGCGACGGCCATCGTCGGGCTGGGCGCCACGCCGTGGATATTTCCGCACGTGGCCAGCCGCCTGCACGTCTTCATGGATCCAAAACCCTCCGAACCCGGTCAGGTTCAAAGAGCGGCGCAGGCCATCGCGGCCGGGCGCGGCTTTGGGCGGGGACCGGGAGAGGGGACCATGAAAGGGCAAATTCCCGACATGCACACCGACTTCGCCTATTCGGCGGCGGCCGAGGAATACGGGCTTTGGCTGTCATTGCTGTTGATCGCCCTGTTCGCGGTTCTGGTGATCCGGGGCCTTTATCGGGCGATGCGGATTTCTGATCCGTTCGAACAGATCGCCGCCGCCGGATTGTTCGCGATGGTGGGTATGCAGGCCTTCATCAACATCGTCGTCAATCTGGGGCTCGCGCCGACCAAGGGTATGACGTTGCCGTTTATTTCCTACGGTGGGTCATCGATGCTCGCCATGAGTCTGACCATGGGCATGGCCTTGGCTCTGACGCGTCGCCAGCCGGGGGCCTATCAACCCAAGGGGCGGGCCGCGGGGCTTGGTGATCTTGGCTGATCGCGGTCTGGCGTCTCGCAAGGTCGCTGTGATCGCGGCCGGCGGTACCGGCGGGCACCTGTTTCCCGCTCAGGCCCTTGCCGAAGTGCTCGGCGCCCGGGGTTGGCGCATCGTCCTGGCTACCGATGACCGGGTTGAGAGTCTGGCCCAGACCTTTCCAGCCGAACGGGTCGTCACCCTGGCGTCCGCCACAATTCGCCGGGGAGATCCACTGAGCCCCTTCAAGGCGATGTTCACCATCATCAAGGGCGTGATTCAGGGGCGCGCGGCCCTGGCCGAGGTGGATCCGGCTGTCGTGATCGGCTTTGGCGGCTATCCATCTCTGCCCGCCCTTCTCGCGGCGATATCCCAGGGTCGGCCAACGTTGATTCACGAACAGAACGCGGTCTCGGGGCGCGCCAATCGCTTTCTCGCGCCCTTCGTCACTGCGGTGGCCTGCGCCTTTCCGACCCTCCGCAAAGCGAGCGCGCGCACCCAGGCCCGGGCGGTGATGGTGGGCAATCCGGTCAGGCCTGAAATCCGCGCCCTTGCCGACCATAGCTATCAGGCGCCGGAGGATAAGATTCGATTGCTGATCACTGGCGGGAGCCAGGGCGCGCGGTTGTTGTCGGAACTCGTTCCGGCAGCTTTGGCCGCCCTGCCGGAGGAACTTCGTCACCGTCTGCATGTCGAACAGCAGACCCGCCCGGAATCGATGGCGATCGCCCGGCAAATCTATGCCGACGCGGTCATAGAGGCTGAATTGGCGCCTTTCTTCCGAGACATGGCTGGCCGCCTGGCCCGCGCCCATCTGGTGATTGGCCGCGCCGGCGCCTCGACCGTGAGCGAGCTGGCGGTGGCAGGCCGGCCCTCGATATTGATCCCGCTGGGCGTGGCGCTGGACGATGATCAGGGCCAGAACGCCAAGATGCTGGCCGAGGGCGGCGGCGCCGAAGTGGCGCGCGAATCAGGGCTCACCCAGGCGATGATGACGACGGCCCTGGCCACGTTGCTCGGCAATCCCGCCCGCCTGGGGCGCATGGCCGCCGCCGCGCGCAAACTGGCCCGGCCCGACGCGGCCGAACGCTTGGCCGACCTTGTGGAGAAGACCGCCCGATAGATGGCGCCAGTCTTTCCGCGCAAAAACATTGCACTATATGTAAAATAGCATTTGCAATTTGGAATAGTCTTCTGATAGAAAACGCAAAGTCGCTTCCGGTCCGAAAGGAAACCGAGCGACACCCTGTCCGGGCTACCAGATCAACGGGCCGTCCTGAAAACTAGCGCCAGTCGGACTGGATGGTCGTTCGAGGTTCCCGTCAACCTATCTACAAGGAGACAAAACTGTGTCACAAATTGCGAAAGTAATCCAGTTCGGGATATATCAGGCCGTGTGTGTGCCATGCGATTTCTGGCTTGGTGGCGATGACGTTCGTATAGAGCGTTGCGGACAGTCGATCGTCATCACGCCGCTTTCCGCCCAGCCGATCGCGCGGGTCTTGCCTATCCCGACCGCCCGGCCCTTGGTTGGCGACGAGATCGCCGACAGTGGTATGAGTCTGTTCGAAAAGCGTCGACGCAACGCCTCGGTGACGGCTGAAATTCTTCGAACGATGTTCCGTCCACCCGCCAACGACAATCAACCCCGAGTTACCGCGACCCCGGCTGCCCGGGGTCGCGGCGTTGAGACCACACCCGAATAGTCTTCCATCCAGGCGCCCCTTTGCCGTCGCGGAGGAATTGCGCTAGCTCCCATCGATGCATCGCCGCCCCGCGCCTTTCGATCTAGGCCCCGTCCATTTCATCGGGATTGGTGGCATCGGCATGAGCGGCATTGCCGAAATCATGCTTCGCCAGGGCTATACCGTCCAGGGCTCCGACGCCCGCGAAGGCCCGAATACCGAACGCCTGCGCGCCCTTGGGGCCAAGGTCTTCATCGGTCATCACCCCAGCAATATCGAAGGGGCCGCGGCGATCGTTTATTCGAGCGCCATCCGCCCGGACAATCCTGAAATGGCCGCCGGCCGCGCTATCCGCACGCCTCTCGTCCGTCGCGCGGAGATGCTAGCCGAACTCATGCGGTTGCTGCTGTCGGTGGCGGTGGGCGGCACCCATGGCAAGACCACGACCACCTCGATGGTGGCGGCTCTGCTGGATGCCGGCGGTATCGATCCCACGGTGGTCAACGGCGGGATCATCAACGCCTATGGCGCCAACGCCAAGGTCGGTGGCGGAGAATGGATCGTCGTCGAAGCCGACGAGAGTGACGGCACCTTCCTGAAACTGCGGTCCACGGTCGCCGTCGTAACGAACATCGACCCCGAACACCTCGATCACCACGGCGATTTCCAGTCGTTGAAGGCAGCTTTCCGGGATTTCGTACAGAATATCCCGTTTTATGGTTTCGCCGTGCTCTGTATCGATCATCCGGTAGTCCAAGATCTCGCCGCGAGCATCGAAAATCGCCGTCTGATCACCTATGGCGCCAACCCGCAGGCTGAGATCCGGGCGACCAATATCGCCATGGGGCCAGATGGCGCCACCTTCGATGTAAGGATCGCCGGGCCGGACGACGCCGGCGCCACGTTAGCCGGTCTGTTCATGCCGATGGCCGGCCATCACAATGTCCTGAATGCCCTGGCCGCGATCGCCGTGGCGCGTGAGCTTGGCGTATCCGACGCGGACATGCGTCGTGGTCTGGCCTCGTTCGCGGGCGTGCGGCGTCGATTCACCACCACCGGCGTGGTTGGAGGGGTCCGCATCATCGACGACTACGGTCACCACCCGGTGGAAATCGCCAGTGTCCTGGCCGCCACCCGGGCGATGACCACGGGGCGCGTGGTCGCCGTGGTCCAGCCCCACCGCTATTCCCGGTTGCGCGACCTGTTCGCGGAATTTTGTCGCTGCTTGAATGACGCCGATCTGGTGGTCGTCGGCGACGTCTATCCAGCCGGCGAGTCGCCGATCACTGGTTTCGATCGTGACAGCCTGGTCGAGGGTATGAGGCGGCACGGACACCGCCACGTTCGGTCCCTTGAGAGCCCCGCGACTCTGGCCGCGGTCGTAAGCGCCGAAACCCGGGAAGGCGACATGGTGATTTTTCTCGGCGCCGGCGATATCACCGCCTGGGCCTACGCCTTGCCCGCCGAATTGGAGGCGCTGGCCCGCGCTGGCGGCGCGTGACCTGGCGCGAGGGTTTGCCCAGGCCGCGGGGCCGGCTGTTGTTCGATGAGCCGCTGGCGCCGCTGACGTGGCTCCGGGCGGGGGGGCGCGCGGAGGTCTTGTTCCTTCCCGCCGACGAGGACGACCTAGCTGGGATGCTGGCTGCGCTCCCCGTCGAAGTCCCGGTTACGGTGCTCGGCGTGGGATCCAATTTGATCGTTCGTGACGGCGGGGTCGATGGATTGGTTGTTCGCCTGGGCGGGCGGGCCTTTGGAGAGATTGAGGTCGAGCCCGAGGTTAGCCGGGTGGTGGCTGGCGCCGCCGTGCTCGACGCGGCCCTTGCACGCGCCGCCGCCGCCGCTGGCGTCGGCGGTCTGGAGTTTTATGCGGGCATACCCGGCACGGTCGGGGGCGCCTTGACCATGAACGCCGGGTGCTATGGTGGGGAGACCGGGGACTGGCTGGTCGTCGCCTGGGGTGTCGATCGCGCTGGCCAGCGGCGTGTGTTTACTCTCGCCGATTTCGCCTACGGTTACCGGCACAGTCAGGTATCGCCGGACATTCTCTGGACCGGAGCGGTTTTCCAGGGACGCCCTGGTAAGCAGCTGGACATAGAGGCGTCCATGGCCGCCATCACCCGCCGCCGCGAGACCACTCAGCCCATCCGGGAAAAAACCGGGGGCTCGACCTTCAAGAACCCGCCGGGACATTCGGCCTGGCGGTTGGTGGACGAAGCCGGGTGGCGGGGCAAGGCTTGGGGTGGTGCGATGTTTTCGCCGCTTCACGCCAATTTTCTGATAAATACCGGTCAGGCGACGGCGGCCGACCTGGAAGATTTGGGCGAAGCGGTCCGTGCCGACGTGCAGTCCAAATTCGGCGTGACCTTGGAATGGGAAATAAAGCGTATCGGCCGTCGACAGTAGCCAACGCCCTTAACAGCGCCTCGCGAGTCAGACACAACGAAAGCGCCCTTTTTGGCATGGAGCGCGCATGAGCCTACCCCTCGCCGGCCAACATGTCGCCGTTCTGATGGGCGGTCTCTCGGCGGAACGTGATGTTAGTCTGGTGTCTGGGCGCGCGTGCGCCGAGGCCCTGGACCGCTTGGGAGCCCGGGTCAGCCGCGTCGACGCCGGGCGGGATCTGGCCGCCGTGCTGACCGCGCTTAGGCCCGACGTATGTTTCAACGCCCTGCATGGGGCCTGGGGCGAGGACGGCTGTGTCCAGGGCGTTCTCGAGACCCTGGCGCTGCCCTATACCCATTCCGGCGTCCTGGCCTCGGCGTTGGCGATGGACAAGGCCAAGGCCAAGGCCGTCATGAAGGCGGCTGGCGTCGTTGTCCCCGGCGGCGGGCTCTACGGCCGGCTGGAGGCGGGCAGCCGGCACGTGCTGCCTCCGCCCTATGTGGTCAAGCCCAACGCTCAGGGATCTTCCGTTGGTGTTTTCAGGGTGTTCGAGGGCGCCAATTCGCCACCGGTCGAGCTTCTGGCGGCGGACTGGGCATTCGGTGACCATGTCATGGTCGAGCCCTATGTGCCGGGCTTTGAGCTCGCCGTGGCGGTGATGGGCGGTGACGCTCTGGGCGTGACGGAGATCGAGGCGCGCACCGGTTTCTACGACTATGACGCCAAATATGGCGAGGGCGGCTCCATCCATATCCTGCCCGCGCGCATACCTCCGGCCGTGGCCGCCGAGGCCGGGGCTCAGGCCGTCGCCGCCCATGCCGCCCTTGGCTGCCGGGGACTGACGAGAAGTGATTTTCGTTATGACGACATTAACGCGATTCTGGTCCTGTTGGAGGTCAACACCCAGCCAGGGATGACGCCCACCTCGCTCGCGCCCGAGCAGGCGGCGCATGCCGGCATTGGTTTCGACGATTTGGTTGTTTGGATCACGGAGGACGGCCATGCCCGCGGCGCCGCTCAGTGACGGGTCGGTCAGGTCCCGGCCGCGGGTGGCATCGCCCGCGGACCGGACCCGTCCGCGCGCGTCCGCCTCGATCGTTCCGGCATCCTCGAAACTGAAGGCCGCTCGCGAGGTGGGGCTGACGGTCCCGATGGCCGGCGCCGTGGCGGGCTTGCTCCTGGTCCTGATCCTTGTCGCGGCGCTGGCGACCGGTGGCCGCACCGCCCGGGCGATAAGCGCTGCTGAACGCGTGGAGAATGGCGCGTCACGGCTTGTCGCCATGACGCGGACGATGATCCAGGGCCGCTTCGCCACCCTTGGTTTTCGGGTGGGTCCCGTCCACCTGCAAGGCGCTTCCGCGGCTTCCCGGGACGAGATTCTCCGGGCGGCGGCGATCAAGCCCGGAGACCCCATCTGGGGCCTTGACCTGAACGCGATCCGCGCCCGCGTCGAAGCTGTCGGCTGGGTGCAGCGGGCCCGAATCATTCGGCTGCTGCCTGACACCCTGGTGATCGCCGTCGATGAGCGTCCACTGATGGCCATCTGGCAGCATGGAGGCCATCGGGACGTGGTGGTCTCCGATGGACATGTGGTGGCCAGTGTTCGACCGGACCAGTTCAAGGCCTTGCCTTTGATCGTCGGCGGCGGCGCCAATGACAGTGCGTCCAGTCTTCTGCCGCTGGTGATGCAACGACCGCGACTAGTCGCGCATCTGCGGGCGATCAGACGGGTCGACCAGAGGCGCTGGGACCTGCTGCTGAAGGACGGCGGCGTGGTCCAGTTCGGCGCCGGGGACGAGACGGGGGCGTTGGCGCGCCTGGATCGTTTCGACCGGGCTTCTCGAATTCTGGATCTGGGGTTTGCGCGCATCGATCTGCGCAACCCCGATCTGACGGTGGTGCGACCCCGAGGCGAGCAGCCTCGGGTTGATTCTCATGGGGTGTAGGTGATGCAGGCAGTTATGGAACGAAGCGCGACGTCCGGCGCCGGACGTCGCGATGGGCGCGAAGGATTGAAACTCAATTTGGGACGGGCGCCGGTGATCGCCGCAGTGGACCTTGGCGAGACCAAGATCGCCTGTTTCGTCCTCAAGTCCGATGGGATCCGGCGGGGTGAGCGCACCTTGACTACCGCTGGCGTGGGCTATGTTCAGTCGCGCGGCGTGCGGGGCGGCGCGATCGTCGATGTCAGTGAGGCGTCAAGGGCCATCGGGCAAGCCGTCGAACGCGCCGAGGCTATGGCCGGGGTGGAGGTGCACGGTGTTACCGTCGTGACGACCTGCGGTCAGATGGCCAGTCACCGCGTGTCCGCCAAGATCGTCGTCAACAGCCGATCGATCACCCAGGCGGATCAGGCTCGCGCCATCGCTCAGGCGATGGCAACCTTGAAACTCAATCGCCGCAAGGTCATCCATATGCGGCCGATCGCCTGGACCGTCGACGGCCAGCGTAATGTCCGGGATCCGGGCGGAATGTCGGGTCGCTCGATTGGTCTGGAGATGCTTGCGGTCTCCATGAACGAAGGGGTCTACCAGACCATCGCCCACTGTGTTGAGCGGGCTCATCTCCAGTTCGACGGCGTGGTCGCGGCTCCGTACGCCTCAGCGCTGGCGGCTCTGGAGCCTGACGAGATCGAGCTTGGCTCCATCTGCATCGACATGGGCGGTGGATCCACCTCTGTAGCCGTTTTTGCAGGCGGAGTTCTTGTCCACATCGACAGCCTGCCCGTCGGCGGCGCGCATGTGACAAAGGATGTCGCTCAGGGCCTGACCACTTCGCTGATCGGCGCGGAACGTATCAAGACCCTGCATGGGTCCGCCATCGCGTCGGCCAATGAGGATCGGGAAATGATCGAAGCCCCGCCCCGGGGCGATGATCCGGGGGCCGGCCCCGTCACCGCGCCGCGATCGATGCTTAAGGGTATCATCGCGCCCCGGGTCGAGGAAACGCTTGAGATCATCAAAGATCGTCTGCGCGAATCGGGGGCGCTGGAACTCGGGGCCGGCGTTGTGCTGATCGGTGGCGCGAGCCAGCTGGCCGGGGTTCGTGAGGTCGCCACGCGCATCTTCGATCGCAATGTCCGTCTTGGACGCCCCGGACGGATACCGCATCTGGCGGCGGCGGCGGCGGGACCTGGCTTCTGCGCGGCGGCCGGAGTTCTCCAACGGGCGGCTTTCGGCCCCAGCGAGCTGGCGGATTGTCACAAGACCAGCGCCACGCGTCGCCGCCCGCCGGTCGACCCCAACGCCAACATCATGGTCAAGGCCGCCGCCTGGCTGCGTGAGAATTTATAGAGTGACGTGGTTGATGATTTTTCCGCCCAAGGACGATCAACATGGATCGACGGAAGGCCGACTCAGCTTATGCGGTTAACGCAAGTTTAACGAACGTGGTTGCTCAGTCGGTGGCATCCATCGAGGTAAAACGGAGGCCGCGTAGTTGACATGACATTCAAGGTTTTTGCTCCTCAAACCAAGGAATTGAAGCCGCGGATCGTGGTGTTCGGGGTCGGTGGGGCCGGTGGCAACGCGGTCAACAATATGATCGAGGCCGGCCTCGAAGGCGTCGAATTCGTGGTCGCCAACACTGATTCCCAGCAACTTGCATTCTCGAAGACCGACCGGCGAATCCAGCTTGGCGTCAATGTCACCCAGGGCCTCGGCGCCGGCGCTCATCCAGAAGTGGGTATGTCCGCCGCCGAGGAATCGGCGGCCGAGATCGGTGAGTACCTCGACGGCGCCCATATGGTGTTCATCACCGCTGGCATGGGTGGCGGCACCGGCACTGGCGCGGGGCCCATAATCGCTAAATGCGCGCGCGAGCGCGGCATCCTGACGGTGGGCGTGGTCACCAAGCCCTTTCACTTCGAGGGCCGCCATCGCATGCGTCTGGCCGATGCCGGGATCGGTGAACTGCAGCGCTATGTCGATACGCTGATCGTCATTCCCAACCAGAACCTGTTCCGGGTCGCCAATGAGCGGACGACCTTCTCGCAGGCCTTCGCCATGGCCGACCAAGTGCTGCACTCGGGCGTTCGCTCGATCACCGATCTGATGGTTCTGCCCGGCCTGATCAATCTCGACTTTGCCGATGTCCGTACGGTCATGACGGAAATGGGCAAGGCGATGATGGGCACCGGCGAGGCTTCGGGCGAAGGTAGGGCGCTGATGGCGGCCGAGAACGCCATCCAGAACCCGCTCCTGGACGAAGTGACGCTCAAGGGCGCCAAGGCGGTGCTGGTCAACATCACCGGCGGCCTGGACATGACGCTGCTTGAGGTGGACGAGGCGGCGAACGCCATTTCCGGTCAGGTTGATCCCGACGCCAACATTATTTTCGGCGCCGCATTCGACAAGAGCCTTGAGGGTGTGGTTCGGGTTTCGGTCGTGGCCACCGGTATGGACGGGTCCTCTATCGCCGCCATCGAAAGCTATGAGACTCCGCGCTCGCGGGCGGCGAAGCCCAACGTGCTGGACACCATCGTCGCCGAGGCTCATCCCACTCCGGCGCGCGAACCAGAGCCTGTTCTGGCGATGGCCAGCGTCGCATCATCGGCCGAGCCGGAACCCATCGTCGCGGTCGAGGCTGGCCCGAAGGAGGCCGTAATGCTTTTCGAGGCGCCCCTGGCGCCACGTCCAGCAACTCCGACGCCGACGCTGGTCAAGCGTATCGTCGACCCCATGGCGGCTGAGGCCGCTGACGAACCGCTGTTCGCGCCGACGATCTACTCAGATGATCGTCGTCAAAAATCCGGATTTCTCAGCCTGTTCGGAAGGGGGCGGCAAGCCTCGAACCCTTCGTCGGCCCGAGGCGGTTCGGGCGCGCAGCAGGCGGTCGACGCTCTGGAAGATCCGGAAATCGACGGGGCGAAGGAGCTTGAAATTCCATCCTTCCTCCGCCGCTTGGCGAACTGATCGCGCGGATACACTGGGAAACAGGAGTTGTGTTGCGGCATTTGGCGGGTCGACCTAACTCGTCGATGAGGTCTGGATCAGGTCTCGAGTAATTTTGGCGTGGGGCGGCGCGCCGCAGACAGGAAGTCGCCGTTGTCGAGCCCTATGCAGCATACTTTAAACGTTCCGGTGCAATTCGTGGGCATTGGCGTGCATACCGGCGCCAGGGTCTCGGTGACGGTTTCGCCGGCTGCTATCAATTTCGGTATCCGTTTCACGCGCACTGATGTGGTTGATCGTGACGCTACGATACAGGCCCATGCGGACGCCGTCTGCGAAACCAGGCTTGGCACGGTGATCGGCAACCCGTCGGGCGTCACGGTTTCGACGATTGAGCATCTGATGGCGGTGTTCTGCGGCCTTGGCGTGGATAATGCGGTGGTCTCGATCGACGGCCCCGAGACGCCGATCATGGATGGTTCGTGCGAGCCCTTTGTCCAGCTGATCGATCGGGCCGGCCGTCGCCCCCAGGCCGCGCTCCGAGACTATATCGAGATCCTTGAACCGATCGTGGTGGGTGATGGCGACAAGCGGGCGGCGCTATTGCCGGCCGATGACTTTCAGGTCGCCTTCGAGATCGATTTCGCCACATCGGCTATCGGGCGTCAGCGAATCGATCTGAACCTGAATGAGTCGGTGTTTCGCCGCGAGCTCGCCGACTGCCGGACTTTTGGGTTCCTTCACGAGGTAGAGGCGCTTCGCGCGGCCGGCCTCGCGCGAGGGGGCTCGATGGATAACGTTGTGGTTATCGATGGCGGTTCGGTACTCAACCCGCAGGGGTTGCGCAGGACCGATGAATTCGTTCGACACAAGGTGTTGGACGCTATCGGCGATCTCTATCTTTTGGGCGCGCCCCTGATCGGCCGATATGAGGGCCTCTACGCTGGACATACCTTGAACAATGCTTTGACCCGCGCTGTCCTGGCGCGCCCGTCCGCCTGGCGACGCGCGCCGGTCTCCCTGCCTCTGGCGCGCGCCGTCTGATCATTGGCGCGTCCACGCCGCTGGTGTAGAACCCCGGCGGGTCGGCGCGGGGCGCCTTCACGCTTTGAGGTATCCATACGTGCAGTCCAAACCCTGGCCCAGAAACGCCGTGACGCTGGCGTTCATCGCCACCGTCGCCATAGCCGCCTCTGGCTGTTCGACATTCAAAAAGAAGACGCCGACCCTCGCCTATCAGGAACGGCCCGTCGAACTGCTGTTTTCGGTTGGCGCCAGCTACCTCGACCGCCACCAATGGGCTGACGCGGTCAACTATTTCCGGGAGGTGGAACGCCAGCACCCCTATTCGGAATGGTCCCGCCGATCGATCCTGATGACCGCCTATGCCCACTACGAGGGCAACAATTACGCGGAAGCCATTGCCGACGCGGACCGTTTCATCACGCTCTATCCTGGCAACGCCGCCACGCCCTACGCCTACTATTTGAAGGCGGTCTGTTATTTCGAGCAGATCGTCGACGTGGGTCGCGACCAAGCCTCGACCGAACAGGCGCAGCTCGCCCTCGCCGAGACTATGAAGCGCTATCCTAAAACAGAATATTCCGTCGACGCCCGCTTGAAGCTGGACATGGTCCATGACCAGCTGGCCGGCAAGGAAATGACCATCGGTCGATATTACCTGCGCAGCGGCTATCCTATCGCCGCCATTGGCCGCTTCCGCAACGTGGTCTCGCGCTACCAGACCACATCCCATGCGCCTGAAGCCCTCTACCGTCTTGTTGAAGCCTATCTTACGATTGGTCTACAGGACGAAGCCAAGAAGAACGGCGCGGTCCTGGGATACAATTATCCAGGCGATATCTGGTATCGCGACGCCTACAATCTGCTGACGTCAAAAGGTCTGCGGCCAACCACGACCCCGGTCGGCAGCGGGGCCTTCCTGCCGAGGCTGCCTTTCCTACCGCACCGCAAGAACGCCCCGGACATCGCCCCGCCGCCGGTGGATGACCCCACCGCCGGAAAGGTTGCTCAGGCCGATGGGGCGGCCAAGGCGTCCGAAGCCGGCAAGACCAAGCCCGCGAAGAAGAACGACCTGATCCACGGCGTTCTGGGCCTTTAATCGGGACAGATTCTCGGTCATCATAGCGGCCATGCTGATCGGTTTGGCCATCCGGGATATCGTGCTTATCGAGAGCCTCGACCTCTCGTTCGCAATGGGATTGACCGCCCTAACCGGAGAGACCGGAGCGGGGAAATCGATCATTCTTGACGCGCTTGGGCTGGCCGCGGGCGCCCGGGCCGATGCATCGCTGGTCCGCCATGGAGCCCAGCAGGCGATGGCCACGGCGATCTTCGCGCCGGGCGAAGGCGACCCGGTCTGGGCTTATCTGGATGAAAAGGGACTGGCCTATGCCCGGGACGAGGATCTGGTGCTTCGGCGGGTGCTCGGCGCCGACGGGCGGTCTCGGGCTTTCGTCAACGATCAACCGACCGGCGTCGGCGTCCTGCGTGAACTTGGCGCTCTGTTGATCGAAGTGCACGGGCAGCATGAGACGGTCGGGCTACTGGATGCACGCAACCACCTTGCCATTCTGGATCGCTACGGCGGTTGTGAGTCGGTTGTCGCGACCTGTATGGCCGCCTGGAGCGCTTGGCGCGCCGCGCGCGAGCGAGCGCGGCTTCTCGCATCCGAACGCGACCGGCTCGCGGCCGAAGCCGACGAACTGGGCGCGCAACTGGCGGAGCTCGACAGGCTTTCCCCAGCGGAGGGCGAGGCGCGGAGCCTGGCCGATGAGCGGGCCCTTCTGGGTGGCGCTGAAAAGACTCTGGCCGATATCGCCCTGGCGCGCGATCACTTGGACGGTGAAATCCTGACCGGCCGCCTGAGTCAGGGTTTCCGGGCGCTGGAACGGGCCCGCCAGCGAGCCCTGGCCGCGGGCGTGAGCGAGCAGGATCCGGTTGTCCGGCTAGTCACATTGGCGACCGATGCGGTGGATCGGACCCTGATCGAGGCGGCGGAAGCGTCCGCGGCCATCGACGCGGCCGCGGCGGCGTTCGACTTCGAACCGGAGCGGCTGGAACGGGCCGAGGAGCGGCTATTCGCCTTGAGGGCCATGGCGCGTAAGCTAGGCGTCGACGCCGACGAACTGCCCAAGGCCCGGGCGAGCATCGCGCAGCGGCTCATGGCGATGGAGAATGCCGATCAGGCGGTGACGGTGGCGGAGGCCCAGGCCTCCGCCGCGGCCGAGTCCTATCGCTCGGCGGCCGGCTCCTTGACCGTCGCCCGGAGAGCGGCCGGCGATCGGCTGGCAGGTGCGGTGCAGCGCGAACTCGCGCCGCTCAAGCTGGACAAGGCTCGCTTCCGGGTCGCGGTCGATGCGCTTGACGAAGAACGGGCCGGTCCTGCCGGCGTCGACCGAGTGGAGTTCCAGATCTCGACCTTGCCCGGGGCGCCATTCCAGGGCCTGGGCGTGATCGCTTCGGGTGGGGAACTGGCCCGCTTCGCATTGGCTCTGAAAGCTTCGCTGGCCGCCCGGGGGCTGGCGCCGCAGCCGCTGATGATTTTTGACGAAGTCGATCAGGGGGTGGGTGGCGCGGTCGCGGACGCCGTCGGCCTTCGCCTGAAGCGGCTCTCGGCCGGGGCTCAGGTCCTGGTCGTGACCCACAGTCCGCAAGTCGCCGCTAGGGGTGACGCGCATTGGCGCGTGCGCAAGGCCGGCGCTGGAGGCAAACTACGCGCCGCTGTGGATGTGCTCTCCACCGACGCCCGTGAGGAGGAGATCGCCCGGATGCTGTCGGGGGCCGAAATCACCGACGCCGCCCGGGCGGCGGCGCGGGCGCTGATGCATGCCTGATCCGACGCCAACGGTCGAGGCGCTGGACGAGCCAGCGGCGCTGGAAGAGCTCACCAGGCTGGCCCATGCGCTGGCCGCCCATGACCTGCGCTATTACCAGGATCAGGCGCCGACCATCTCCGACGCCGACTATGACGCGTTGAAACGATGGAACAGCGCCATCGAGGCGCGATTCCCCCATCTGGTCCGTGAAAATTCGCCGTCCCTGGCCATCGGCGCGACGCGATCGGAAAGTTTCGCGCCGGTGACCCACGGCGTGCCGATGCTGTCCCTGGACAACGCCTTCTCCGACGAGGATGCGGCCGAGTTCGACGCCCGCGTGCGCCGGTTCCTGCGGCTTGGCGACGAGGTGGTGGCCTACACCGCCGAACCCAAGATCGACGGCCTCTCCGCCTCATTGCGTTACGAGGACGGCGCCCTGGTTCGGGGCGCGACGCGCGGCGACGGGCGGGTGGGCGAGGACATCACCGCCAACATCCGCACCCTGTCCGAAGTGCCGCACCGCCTGGCCGGACAAGGATGGCCGAAGCTGATCGAGGTTCGCGGCGAGGTCTATCTGGGCCATGCCGAGTTCGCCGCCTTGAACGCCGCGGCGGCCGCGGCCGGCGATAAGACCTACGCCAACCCGCGCAACGCCGCCTCCGGATCTTTGCGCCAGATCGATCCGGCCATAACGGCGGCCAGGCCGCTGCGCTTCTTCGCCTATGCCTGGGGCGAGGTCAGCGCGCGCTTCGCGGACAGCCAGTGGCAGGCCCTGGCGATGCTGCGCGCCTGGGGCTTTTCCGTAACGCCCCAGGCCCGGCGCGAACTGGGCGTGGCGGGACTGCTGGAGGCCTATGCGGCTCTGGAAGCGGCCCGGCCCCATCTTGGCTTCGATATCGACGGCGTGGTCTACAAGGTCGATCGGCTGGACTGGCAGGAGCGGCTGGGGTTCGTCTCCCGCTCGCCTCGCTGGGCGGTGGCGCGCAAGTTCCCCGCCGAACGCGCCCGCACGATCCTGGAGGCCATCGACATTCAGGTGGGCAGGACGGGCGCCGTGACGCCGGTCGCCAGGCTGAAACCTGTAAGCGTCGGCGGCGTGGTGGTGGTGAACGCGACCCTGCATAACGCCGATGAAATCGCCCGCAAGGATGTCCGCATCGGCGACACGGTGGTCGTGCAGCGGGCCGGCGACGTGATCCCCCAGATCGTCGAGGTGGTGCTGGACGAGCGCCCGGCCGGCGCCGAGGCCTTCGTCTACCCCGTCCATTGCCCGTGCCCGCTCCAGACCCCTCTGGCCCGGGAGACCACGACAGCCGGTATCGAGACGGTGGTCCGGCGATGCACGGGCGAGTTCGCCTGTCCGTTCCAGCGCATCGAACACCTGAGGCACTTCGTCTCCAGGCGGGCCTTCGACATCGAGGGCCTGGGGGTGAAGCAGCTGATGGCCTTCATGGAAGAGGGTTGGATCGGCGAGCCGGCCGACATCTTCCGCCTCGCCCGCGACGAGACGGTGCTGGACTTGCTGCGCGCGCGCGACGGGTTCGGCGAGACCTCTGTGCGCAACCTCAAGGCCGCCATCGAAGCCCGCCGGACCATCGGCCTGGATCGCTTCATCTTCGCGCTGGGCATCCGCCATGTCGGCGAGACCACCGCCTTGGTGATGGCGAGAGGCTATGGCGACGTGGAGACGTTCCTGGCGGCCATGGACAGGATCGCCGCCCGTGATCCCGAAGCCATGGAGGAACTGGACGCCTTCGACCAGGTCGGAGCCGCGGTGATCGAGGCCGCCGCCGCCTACTTCGGCGAGGACCACAGCCGCCGCATCGTCCAGGCTCTGAAGGCCGAACTGACGATCCGCGAAGCCGAAAAACCCAAGTCGGACACGCCGGTCGCCGGCAAGACGATCGTCTTTACCGGCGCGCTGGAACGCATGACCCGCGACGAGGCCAAGGCCAAGGCCGAATCCCTGGGCGCCAAGGTCGCCTCGTCGGTCTCGAAAAAGACCGACATCGTGGTGGCCGGCCCCGGCGCGGGATCGAAGCTTAAAATCGCCGCTGAACTGGGCTTGACGGTGCTGACCGAAGAGGAATGGCTGGCGATGATTGGTTGAGCCGATGGAGCAGGTTCTCGACGTGGGCTTTCTCCCGGATTGAAGCTGGGAGGTCAGGCAGACAGGCTCACTGGCGGCTCAAACTCAGTAGTCGCTCCCGAACACGTCCTCGCCCCGCAACCATGCGGCGGTCTCGAAGGGATGGGCGACGATGAGCGACTTGTCGGCTCGCCAGAGCCGATAGACGCGATCGGCAGTCAGAACTTCCGCGTCGGCGCCGGCAAAGCCGCGCAGGTCGGCGGTCGTCAGGATGTCGGCCCTCCCGCTCCAGGCAGTCTCCAACACATGGCGGTCCTCCGAGTCGTGAATGGGCAGAACGCCGACCCCACCGAGTGTCAGGCTCGGCCCTTGGGTAGCGTAGCCAGTGATCGCCCTGGTCAGGTCGCCGACGTAGGCGGGCGCGAATTTGAAATCCCGCATCAACACCGTGGCCAGGTGGTCCAACATGCCCCACGAAATAACCAGCGTCAGGTCGCCACGAGTGCACTCGCCCCGCCGGGCCGCTTCAACGATTGTGCGAGTCGCCGTGTCCGATCGCCCATGAGACCGCGAGAGAAACGCGCCGCACCAGACATTGAGGTCGATACAGATTCTGGGCACGGACGGCTACCGCCGCCGCGTGATCTCCACCGCGTAGTCAAGGATCTCTTGTTCTGAGACGTTGTCGGGGAAGGGCGATTCGTAGCCCTCGAGTCCCGCCGCGAGCGCGCGGTCATACTGTTGGTTCAGAAGCGCCCGACCCGCCGCCCAGGCCGCTTCGTCTATCGCCTTGTCATCGGCGGCTTCGATGGTCCGCCAAGCATCCCGCGCACAACTCGGCAGTCGGACATAGAAGCGGAGCGCCGCGGCGGCGATCTGCGCCGGCGATCGGTCTTCAAGCTTCGCCATTTCAGCGACCTTCATCGCGGTCGCTTCGTCGGTGTAGGCGGAAACCGTTCGGCCGGCCATGGTTGACTCCAGATTCTATAGAAACCATGGATATGGCTTGCCGTCGCCAATGTCGAGGCCGCCACGTCTCCCCGAGGGCGAAGTCAAATCGAGGCGCAGACCTCCCCCAGCCAAGCCCGCACATCCAAGGGAACCTTCGACCCAACCACTTCCAGCACCCGCGCGTGATAGGCGTCCAACTGGTGGCGCTCTTCGTCGCTCAGCATCGCCACCACGATCAGCCGCCGGTCGATCGGCGCCAGGGTCAGGGTTTCGAAGCCGAGCATCGGGCGTTCGCCGCCGGGTATCGGCGCGGCCTCGGTCACGAACTGCAGGTTCTCGATGCGGATGCCGTAGGCGCCCTCCTTGTAGAACCCAGGCTCGTTGGAGACGATCATGCCGGGGCGCAGGGCGACGGTATTCTGGACCTTGGCTATGCGATGGGGGCCTTCGTGAACGCCCAGATAGGACCCCACGCCGTGGCCGGTGCCGTGGTCGTAGTCGAGTCCCGCCATCCAAAGCGGCAGGCGCGCCAGGGCGTCCAAAGCTGGGCCGGTGGTTCCAACCGGAAAACGAACCCGGGCCAGCGCGAGGTGGCCCTTGAGCACCAGGGTAAAACGCTCGGCCATTTCCGTGGAAGGTTCGCCCATGGCCACCGTGCGGGTGACGTCGGTGGTGCCGTCCAGATACTGGCCCCCGGAGTCGATCAGCAGCAGCGATCCGGGCTCGGTGCGCCGGTTGAGGCGGCGGGTGGGATGATAGTGACAGATGGCCCCATTGGCGGTGGCGCCGGCGATGGTGTCGAACGACAGATCCTTCAGGGCGCCGGTGGCCTCGCGGAAGGCTTCCAGGCGGGTCACGGCCTCAAGCTCGTCCGGCAGGCTCGCCTGGCCTTCGGTCGCCAGCCAATGGAGGAAACGCGTCAGAGCCGCGCCGTCCCGGACGTGGGCGCGCCGGGTCCCGTCGATCTCGACCGCGTTCTTGCAGGCGCGCGGCAGGGCGGTCGGATCGGCGCCACGTAGCACCTCGGCGCCGGCGCCGGCCAGGGCCTCGAAATACCAGGCCGACGATATGGCGGAATCCACCACGACCTTGCGGCCCCGCAGGTCGCCAAGCGCCGCCGGAAGATCCTCGGTGATCTTGTCCGGGTCGAGAAACAGCCGAGCCGTCCCGTCGGCATTCAAGATCGCCTGGCCAAGTGGCAGTGGCGTGCGGATCACATCACCGCCGCGGATGTTGAACAGCCAGGCCAGGGAGGCG
>JANYFU010000059.1 GCA_025359665.1 Caulobacteraceae bacterium | reverse complement strand
GGCAGGTGCTGCGCCGGTCGCCCGACGGTGGGATCAGCCTGCACGCGGACCTCAACGGCATCGCGGATTTTCACTGCAACGACATGGTCGTGGACGCCGCCGGCGGCGCCTATGTGGGCAATTTCGGCTTCGACCTGGACGCGGCGATAGGCGCGCGCGGCATCCAGAGCGTGCTCGCCGACCACCCGAAGGCCAGGCTGGCCTATGTCGCGCCGGACGGCGCTGTCAGCGTGGCGGCGGAGGACCTTAGCTTTCCCAACGGCTCGGTGATCACTCCGGACGGCAAGACCCTGATCGTCGGCGAAACCCTGGGCGGCTGCCTGACCGCTTTCGACATTGGCCCGGATGGCGCCCTGTCGAACCGTCGCCTCTGGGCGTCGATACGGCCCCGCGTGCCCGACGGAATCGCCCTCGACGCCAATGGGGCCATCTGGATCGCCAATCCGATCGCCCCCGAATGCGCGTTGATCGCCGAAGGCGGCGCGGTGTTGGAGGTGATCGACACCGCCATGCCCTGCTACGCTTGCATGCTGGGTAGCGATGACGGCCGCACCCTGTTCATGCTGACCGCCCCCAGCTCGATCGCTCATGAGGCGGCCGAGGCGCCTAAAGGCAAGATCCTGATCGCGACGGTCGATTCGCCGCGCGCCGGCCGACCCTAACGAACCAGACTGGCCTTAGCGCACCAAGCCGGGCAGGCCATCGATCGACACCGCGTTGGTGGCGTAGCGCTTCTCCGCCCAGGCCTCGTCCTCGGCCGCATCGACCCAGCGGCGCAGCTGATCGCGCTCGCCACGGTAGTCGTAGAACGGCACCGCCCAGCCACAGCTGTCGCTGACCCGGGTGATGTGCACGGTCACCACCGCGCGCGCCCGGGTGAAACCGGGAAACAGGGCCAGCTTTTCGGCAAAGCCGGGCTCGTCAAAGGTGATCGTCTCGCCGCGCCCATAGACGCGCACGATGTTGGCCGCCCCCTCGAACGCGCAGAACATCAGGGTGATGCGGCCGTTCTCGCGCACATGGGCATGGGTCTCGATCCCCGAACCGCCCAGGTCCAGATAGGCGATGGTGCGACTGTCGATGATCGCCAGGCTGTCATAGCCCTTGGGCGATAGGTTCACCGATCCCTCCGCCGACAACGGCGCGGTGCTCACGAAGAACATCTTCTGTCGACCGATGAAGGCGATCAGCTTGTCATTGAGCTCGGCGTAGCTGCTGGCCATGTCGGTCTCCTCCAGACTCACGAGACCTCCATATATACCGGTCTTCGGCGGCGTCATGGTATAGGATCGAGTTCAGGGTCGGGGCTTCAGCATGGCAAAATTGAAACCGGCCTGGGCGTGGCTGATCGTAGCGCTTCCGCTATTCGCCGGCTGGGCGACTGCAGCCGACCGGCCCCTCTATGGACCGCCGCCGGCCTGGGTGAAGCCGCTCGTCATTCCAAACGTCGCCGCCAGCATCGACGGTTCTCCGGTCCAAATCCTGCTGTTGGACACGCAGACCAGGCTCGGAACCGACGCCGACGAGACTTACGCCGAGGGCGTCATACGCGTGCTGAGCCCGCAGGGTCTCGCGGCGATGACCAGTATTTCTCCAGCCTGGAATCCCGACACCGAGACTCTGACCTTTCACCGCCTGGCCATCCTGCGCGGCGGCAAGACCATCGACCTGCTTGCCGGTGGCAAATCGGTCACCGTGCTGCGCCGGGAAACCAATCTCGAGATGGCGATGCTCGACGGTCACCTGACCGCCACCGTCCAACCTGAAGGGCTACAGGTTGGCGACGTGCTCGACTCGGCCGTCACCATCAGCCGACACGACCCTGTGTTCCAGGGGCGGTCGGAAACTGCGGCGGTCGCCGTCCACGGCGGTGTAGCCGGCCGGATTCATATTCGCGAGATATGGCCCAGCACCAAGCCGATCCGATGGCGCGCCACCGAAGGATTGCCCGCTCCGACCCTGAGCAGCGCCAACGGAGAGTCGGAACTGCTTGTCGACGCCGTCACCCACGTCTCGCCGAAGGCGCCGCTGGACGCCCCGCCCCGATTTGCCGATGTCGGTCAGTTGGAATTGACCCAGTTCCAGAACTGGTCGGAGATTTCGACACTTATGGCGCCGCTCTACGCCAAGGCCGCGAGCCTGGGTCCCGATTCGCCATTGCACGCCGAAGCGGAGCGCATCCGCCGCGCCAGCCCGGTCGCCAAGACCCAGGTCGAAGCGGCGTTGCGGCTAGCCCAGGATCAGGTTCGCTACCTTTTCCTGGGGATGAATTTCGGGGGCTATGTCCCGGCCGCGGCCGACATTACCTGGTCGAGGCGATTTGGCGATTGCAAGGGCAAGACCGTCCTGCTTCTGGCCCTGCTCCGGGAACTGGGGGTTCAGGCCGAGCCGGCTCTGGTCAGCACTGGGCTCGGCGATGGGCTTGACCAGCGATTGCCGCGATTGGAGGTGTTCGATCATGTGTTCGTTCGGGCGCGAGTGGGCGACAGGGTCTATTGGCTGGACGCCACACGCACCGGCGATCGGGACCTGGACGATATCCCGCTTCCGGATTTCCACTGGGTGCTGCCGGTGCGAACCGGGGTCGCCGATCTGGAGAAGGTCGAACCCAGGCCGTTCACGGCTCCAGCTTTCGAGAGCCTGGAACGGCTCGACGCTTCCGGCGGCTATGACGTCCCCGCGGCAGCCCATGTGGAGCACATCTATCGAGGCGATACGGCCATTGGGTGGCGCCAGATTCTCGACGGCCAGGGACGCGCCGACGCTGAACGAAGCCTCAAAGAGCACTGGCGACAACAGATTTCGTGGATCGAGCCCAAGACCGTCGATTTCGCCTATGACGACGCCCATCGGGTCATGCGGCTGACAATGGACGGCGTGGCCAAGATGGAATGGACCCGTAATCAGAGCTACCGCGAATTCGATATTGGCGACAGCAATCTAGGGTTCAAATCCGCGTTCAAGCGGGAGCCGGGTCCCCACGCTGATGCGCCCTTCGCGGTCAATTATCCGGCCTATGACAAATGGACGGTCCAGATCACCCTGCCGAACAAGGGGGCTGGCTTCGGGCTGGCGGGGGCGGCGCCCGAGGCGGACACGACGATCGCGGGGCGGCGGTATCAGCGGCGCTCGCGAGTCGAAGGCGGGGTCGTCACCATGGTGGCGGAGGAGCAAAGCCTCGCGCCCGAGTTTCCGGCTTCGGAGGCCGAGGCGGCAAGCGCCGCGCTGCGGGCGCTCAGCCTGTTCGATGTGTTCGTGCGTGGGCCGGCCGGCCCCGAGCCAATGTCGGAAGACGATGTGGCGACACAGCCCACCGATGCCAAGGGCTTCGAGCTGCGCGGCGCCACCTTCATGGGTCGGCGTGAATATGATCGGGCGATCGCCGATTTCACCGAAGCGGCGCGGCTGGATCCGGGCGTGGCGAAATACGCCTACGACCGGGGCGCCGCGCACTATCAGAAGACCGAGGACGACCTAGCCCTGGCTGACTTCGACCGGGCGCTGCGCCTCGATCCCCACGACACACTGGCTCTGATGGCGCGGGCGGACCTGAAGACAATTCGAGGCGAGTTCGCCGGGGCCGAAAAAGACTTCGCCCAGGCGCTGAGCCTGTCGTCGTCCCCGACGTCGGTGCTCATCCGCCGTGCCCACGCGCACGAACGCGCAGGACAATTCGAAAGGGCTGTCCGAGATTATACCGCCCTGCTGGCCACCGATCCGGCTCCGACGGTCCGGGCGGAGTGGCTGAACGCCCGGTGCTGGGGCCGGGCCGAATGGGGCAGCGAATTGGAGGCCGCCGCCGGCGATTGCACCGAGGCGCTGACGGCGACGCCCCAGCACCCCACGATCCTCGAAAGCAGAGGGCTGGTCCGGTTCCGGCTTGGCCAATACCAAAAAGCGATTGAGGACTACACCGCTGCGTTGGCTCTCAGTCCTGGTAGGGCGACGTCGCTCTTCGGCCGCGGATTGGCCAAGCTCAAGTCTGGCCAAAGCGCCGAAGCCAACGCCGATTTGGCCGCGGCCCGGGCGGCAGATCCGACGATCGATGAGACGTTCGCTCGCTTTGGCGTCTTTCCGCCAACCGCGACAAGGCGCTGAGCGAGCTATTTATTGGGCGGCGGCGTGTCGATCGGTAAGCAGGTGATCCGGCGGCAGAGCGTGGCGCGCGCCTCATCTATCAACTGCCTTTGTCGATCCTTGGCAAAGCGGGCGTCGTCTTGGGAGGCTTTTTCCAGTACATCCTCGTATTGGCGACCGGCCGGACTCTCAAAAAAGCCCACGATATGTGCCAGCGTCGATTCGGGAATCGACGCCGCGTAGAGTCGGGCGCGCGTGTCCACGAACTTGGCGATCATCGTGACCGCGGTTTTTTCGTAGGCGTCGAACGCCGTCTGCACTTCGGGCGTCGATAGCTCCTCTCCGAATTGATCACGGAAAACCGCCATTCGCGCCTTGATGGCGGTGGGCGAAAATTCCGCAGCCTGCGCCGCCGACAGCCGGCGCCCCAACTCCATTGAAGTCGGTGAGGGCGGGGGGCCAGCCTCGGCCGCCAGAGAGGGTGATTCCTCATCTGGTGGTTTGAATTGGATAACCACCTCGAATCGACCGCCGCGGACTGGCTTGCCGTCAAGGGTTTCGGGCTTCATCAGCATCAATTTGGTCATCTTCACCGCCGCATCGCCGAAACCCATGCCAACCGGCATTTCATCACTAACAGTGCAGCCGGCGGGCGCGCCCTCCTTGGTCACCACGCAGTTCACCTTGATCCTACCGGAGAGGCGCAACTCGGTCGCCAGCTTCGGATAGAATTCCTGGAGCTCCGCGTTGGAGGGCCTATGGATCCAGTCCGGGTTGGTGATCACCCCTTCCAAGGGGAGCACCGGTCGAGCGCGCTCCGGGCCGGCGGGGGCTGACGGCGAGGCCGTCACACCTCCCGATACGAACAGAGCCACCATACAGAACCCAAGCCTCAACCGCATCGCCGCCTCCGATCCCAAGACTCGGGACACTACCACAAGAGACGCGCGGCGAGGTCCTTTACGCCGCCCGGCGCACTCCGGCCACGATCGCCTCCGCCTTGCGAAACAGCGCCGGGTCGATCGCCATCCCGGACGCCGCGGCGTTCTCCTCCAGCTGGGCCGGGCGGCTGGCGCCGACGATGGCGGAAGCGACGTTGGGTTCGCGCAGCACCCAGGCCAGGGCGAACTGCGACAGGCTGCAGCCGGCCTCGGCGGCCAGCGGCTTCAACATCTGGACGGCGGCGAGAATCTCAGGCGTCAACCAGTTCTGCATCATCTGGCCCATCGAGGTGCTGGTCGCCCGCGAGTCGGCCGGCATGGCGGCGCCTGGCAGGTACTTGCCCGACAGGACCCCCTGGGCCAGAGGCGACCAGACGATCTGGGAAACTCCACTGGCGGCGCACAGCGGGATCACCTTCTCCTCCGGCCGGCGCCAGAGCAGCGAATACTGCGGCTGGCTGGAAACGAACTTTTCCATCCCGGCCAGCCTGGCGGCGGCCTCGATCTGGGGCGCCGACCACTCGCTGAAGCCGATGTAGCGGGCCTTGCCCTGGCGCACCACGTCGCTCAGCGCCGCCATGGTCTCCTCCAGCGGCGTGTCGGCGTCATAGCGATGGCATTGATAGAGATCGACGAAATCGGTCTTCAAACGCGTCAGCGAGGCGTCGATTTGCTTGGCGATCTGGGCGCGCGACAGGCCCTTGTCGGTCGCGCTCATCGGGAAATACACCTTGGTGGCCAGGACGTAGGAGTCCCGCGCGCGCCCAGCCAGAGCCTCGCCCAGGAACGTCTCGGCGGCGCCCCGGCCATAGACATTGGCGGTATCGATGAAGTTGATCCCCAGATCGAAGGCCTTGTTCACGCAGGCGGTGGCGCTGTCGCGCTCCACGCCCACGCCATAGGTCAGCCACGATCCCAGCGAGATCTCGGAGACTTTCAGGTCGCTGGCGCCCAGTTGACGGTATTGCATGGGGGTGGGTCCTTGTAGGTAGATTGCAGGTGGTCCTTACGCTCCACGTCGGGGACACACCACCATCAAGTCGGCCCGGGGAACACCAACGCATGGCGACAATGTCCTCGCTGGCCCGGCGCTGGTATGTGCTGATCGTGATGTG
>JANYFU010000049.1 GCA_025359665.1 Caulobacteraceae bacterium | reverse complement strand
AAGGGCGTCACGATCCGGACGTTTTATCAGGCCGCGACGGACACTCGACGCCGGCCGCGGACCACGGAACCCAGGGCGCCCATGCCCACCAGCATCATCGCCCAGGTCGCCGGCTCCGGCACCGCCCCCGCGACCGCCGTGAGCGAGCCACCCGCGGTGATCGGGATCGCGGGGTGAGTCCCTGAATTGATGCCCACCGTTCCGCCGTTGGTCAGCGAACTCGCCAATTGATAGACATCGTAGTTGCCGCCAAACGCGCCAAAATAGACTTGCGTGGCGACGCCGGGATCGTACTCGGCGCCCGTCGTGAACGTTCCAGACACGCTGTTGTAGTTCACGTTCGAGAGTGCGCCGCTGACGGTGTCGAAATCGAACGAACCCGTAACCGGCGTGTTCACCTGAGGACTACCGTAATCGTAGTATGAGCCGGGACTGAACGTATAGTGCAGGGTTGCGGCGTTCGATGCGCTCGCTCCCATCAGTGACAAGGCGGCGGCAAGCGCCGGCGGCAGTGAGAATTTCATGATTTTACCCTCCAGGTTGCGAAACCACGCGTCACGATGAACAAGCGACCACCTTCGACATGGTGCCGCAGCCCGTGGGTAATGAATTGTAAGAATTGGCCAGCTCGCGAAATCGGCGCGCGCGGTTCAGTCCGCCGGGGGCTCCGGCAGGGCGAACGACAGCGGGATTTGCATTTGCACCTGGGCGGCGGCGGCCGTCTGCATCAGCGCGCGAGGCGTTCTGGCATAGTCCCGCGCGGTCATGCCCATGAAGTCGTGAAAGTCACGATTGAAGTGCGACTGGTCGTGATAGTCCTCGCCCATGACCTCGCCAAACCTGGAGTCCGGGCTGACCCGGATCACGCCCAGGGTCTCCAGGAAGCGCTGCCGCCGCAGCAGCCGCTTCGGCGGGAAGCCGAACGCCCGCAGACACAGCCGATGGAGGGTTCGCGGCGCGACGCCCACCTCCTCCGCGAAGGTCGGCACGTCCGCGGGGCGGCGCCGCAGCACCCGATCCGCGGCGATCACCAGCGGATCATTGGGCGCGCAGCGTGCAAGCCGCGCCAGCAGGGCCCCATCGAACCGGGCCACGCCGGTGACGTCGTCATCGCCGTCGGCCATGAACGCGGCCTGCATCTCGATCATGTCGACGCCGAGTTCGTCGTCGATCTCGCGGACCCGATTGGCCATCGCCCCGGCGTCGGAGCCGATCAGGCGGTTCCACCCGAGCGGCGTGAGGCCGAACCCGACCGTCTTGCCCCCGCCCGTAACGATCTGGCCGCACCGGTCCGTCGGACCGAACAGCACCCGGTCGTGCGGGGCGTCGCCGTCACGCGGATCATTGATCACCCTCCAATCGCCCGAAATGGCCAGCCGAACGTTTCCCCATTCCGGATAGAGGAAGTCCGTGAGAGGTCCGAACGCCTCGACGAAATAGTAGAAGGTCACGAAGGCCTGGAGCGCCGGCTGCGGAACGAAGACGCGAACCGACACGCGTTCGCGGTTGGACGGACTGGACATTTGGGACTTTCGGCGAGCGCGCTACTTCGCCCTCATCAGCCCGATCATACGGTCCCATAACGGCGGCGTTGAGGCCGCCAGCCGGGCGACCTTGCCGCCCGCCTCGGTGAGGAAAAACACGCCGGCGGTCTGCGCCGCTGTCGATCATGGTGTCAGTAGCTCGGTCGCTGGCTCGCCGGCGTCAGCTGAATCTCGTGGGTCCAGCACGACGGGTCCTGGGTATGAAGATAGTAGAACGCCTCCGCGATCTTGGCCGGGTCGATGATGGCTTCCGCGCGGACGCCGGGCAGGGCGCGCGTGCCGGGGGAGTCGATGAGGCCGTCGATGACGACGTTGGCCACGTGCACGCCGTGTTCGGAATATTCTTCAGTCAGCGCCTGGGCGAGCGCCCGCATCAGCACGCGCGGATAGTAGAGCGACTCCCCGGTCCGGCGCTTGCGACCGCGCAGCGAACTGGAATTGTTCGAGAAAAGGAAGCTGCCGCGGCCGTTGCGGCGCATCGCCGGCAGAACCTCCTTGGCGACCAGGAACGGTCCGCGGCAGGCGATGTCGAGGGCAGTCTCGAACATCTCCACCGGAAAATATTCGAGCAATTCCTGCTCGC
>JANYFU010000048.1 GCA_025359665.1 Caulobacteraceae bacterium | reverse complement strand
CAGGCGCTACGATCAGACCGAACTGGCCGAAGTGATCCGCGCTTTCCCCGAGTGGGCCAATCTGCCGGAGGCCTACGCCCTGGCGATGGACTACTGCAACGCCGCCCTGCTGGGTCTTTTGATCAACCGCGAGATCTGGAGCGAGGACTCACATCGCGTGCTGCGTCGGTTTGTCGGCCAGACGATCGCCATGATGCTGGCGGGAGACCTGACCCTGCCGCCGGCCGTCAGTTCGAAGGAGGGGTGACCACCACCGTCTGGCCGGCTTGCGGCGTCGTGTATCGATCGCGTCCGGCGCCTTGCGCTTTCTAACCTTGCGTGGGTTTCAGGCACGTCCCCCGTCATCAAACAGACTGATGTAGGCCGCGTAGCGGAACCGACGATTCCGGGCTTGGCCAGTGATCTCCTCAAGCACGCCGATCTCGACCAACCGGTCCACGAGTTGGTTGGCCGCCGTGTAGGTGAAGCCGATCAAGTCACGAACCTCGTTCACCGACACGATCGGGCGCTCATAGAGGTGCTCGAGAACGCGATGGCCGCTCCCAGCGGCCCGCCCCAGACGCTCCGCGATCAAGGTACGGTCGTTCTCCCTCAGACTCAGAATGCGCCTTGCGGTCTCCGAAGCCTGGGCGCTCACCTCGGAGACACCCCGGAGGAAGAAGGCGAGCCACGCCTCCCAGGCGCCACGATCCCGGATCGCCTGGAGGAGTTCATAGTACCGTGGACGGTTTTGCTTCAGGAAATAGGATAGATAGAGGACAGGCTTTTGGAGCACGCCGCTGTTCATCAGCAGGAAAGTGATCAACAGGCGGCCGACTCGGCCGTTGCCGTCGAGGAACGGGTGAATGGTCTCAAACTGAGCGTGCGCGATCCCGATCCGAACGAGGATAGGCAGGTCGTCGGCGGCGTGTAGAAAGTCCTCCAGATCGCCAAGCACTTGCGGGACCAGATCGGGCGGCGGCGGCACGAAAGTCGCTTCATTAAGCGTGCAACCCGCCGGGCCAATCCAGTTCTGGCTCGTGCGCAACTCCCCAGGGGTCAAATGGCGCCCGCGCCCGCCCGCCAGCAGCTTTTCATGGATTTCCCGGATGAGACGGATGGAGACGGGAAAATCCGGCAACCGGCGCAGGCCATGGTTCATGGCCGCGACGTAGTTGATCACCTCATCGACGTCCTTCGGCGCCTCAGGCGCGAAGACCTGAGCCTCGGCCGCCAACAGGTCCTGCAGCGAACTCTGCGTGCCTTCGATCTGGCTCGAGAGCACCGCCTCCTTGCGGACGTACATGAGGACGAAGAGGTCCGGATTGGGAAGGATTTGGATCGAACCGTCGAGCCGCCCAAGAGCAAGATCGGCCTGCGACAGCAGCCTCTGCAATTCGCCGGTCAGCCGGATGGGCGGGTCAGGGGGCAGCCGCGCGGGGACGAAAGCGCTATAGCCGCGAAGCTGCCGCTGGTACCGTCCAGCCCGTCCCTCGAAAGATGGCTCGGCCGGTTCTTGCGTAAGCGAGGTTTGCATATGGCCTCGAATCGGCTCCATGCGTAAGGCAGCGTTGAATAAGGAACCGAATCGACGCCTTATGCAATGCTGGGCTTAATAAGAACTCCTACTTGGACCAACACCTCCCGGGACGCGATCGGGGGCCTATGCTGAAGTGGGGCGAGGGTTCGCATCCGCAGTCGATGGCTGGGCAATAGCCAAACCGATCTTGCCACGGCCATCGGCATCACATTCCAGCAGGTGCAGAAGTACGAGAAAGGTAGAAACCGGATTTCTAAACGTGCCGTCTTGCGTCGGTGACGTAGGGTAACCATATATCGCACGCGCACGGGAGGGGCCATGCCCGATCAAGACGGTAGCGACCACTCCCAGGCCCCTATCGATGAGGAGGGCCTCGGCAGCCCACCCGGCGTGGTCGCCGAAGCGGCCCTGACGGCGAGAACCAAAAGAACGGCACGGATTGTCGGCGAGGCCATTCGCACTCCCGATCAGACGCCGGGGCGCGACGAGCTTAAGGCGGTCGATCTCATCACAGGGTCCCCGCAGTTGGGCACGCTCACCCTCATATCCCAAGGCCCCCCCTCCTGGCTGAGCCGGCAACGTTGGGAAACCGAACGGGCGCTGCCCTGCGCGCGCGCCGCGAACAACAGCAGCAGATCACGGCGCAAATCCACGAGCAGCGCGAAGCCGAGACGCGCGCCGCTCTTGAGGCCAACCGCCTGGACCGACGCCGCAGCCCACGTCCCAGTATCGCTTCAACGGTGGGTGCGGCGACCGGTACAGGCATCGCAAGGGGCGTCGGGGAAGCCGTGGTCGCCCCCACTGCCGGAACCGCCATCGGCACAAGCACCGCGACGGGCCTAGGAGAAGCCATGCCTCCAGGCTCGCAGTCGTTCGTGGTGAATGTGCCGACCGGCCAACTGAGCGCCGCCGGCCGGGTGGCTCAGATCAGCGCCGCCGAGCAGCGCGGGATGCCGTTGACGCTCCGAACCGCAGCGTCGGCCGAACCCGAGAACACGGGCGACTTGCTCACCGATGGCGACGGCAACGTGATCGAAGATGGCGAGGGCCACCCGATCAGCACCGGCCCCGAGCCGAAGATGGCAACCATTTCCAGCGATTTCTCCAGCCCGGTTGAGACCTTGGCCCAGGTAGGCCAGGACGTGACCGTTCAACTGACCGGCATCGAGGTCAAGGGCGAGGTTGGCAGTCTCGCTCCAAGCGCCTCCGTAGGGCGTCGAGGCTCGGGGCGAAACTGGCGAGATCGGGGGCCAGGTCGCTTTGGAGGGTCGCCTCCAGGCTGGCATCGCCGACAGTGCGAATATCACGCTCGACCCGCCATTCCCTACGCCATCTGACCCACCGGAGCCCGAGCCTTCTGGCGGGTACGGGCGCGGAGCCTTCGGGACGGGCAACTATGGCGGCGGCGCTGATCTTTCACCCGCCCCACCGGTTGACGCCGCCGAAGACCCCGAGCGCAGCGAGCCCCGGACCTTCAACGTTTCGCTCTCCGACAATGTGAGCGCCACCGCCAGCTTGAGCGCGGAGGCGATCCGTGCGCCGCCGGCGGTGCCGCCCCAGCGATCTGCGGCTATTCAGCCGGTCTGGATCGATGACCGCCTCGTGGTCCCCTCCGAGCCGGCGGCAAGCGATCTTCCGCAACAAGGGTTGATGGCAGCTTATTCGGCGGCGCGCATCGTTCTCCGGCGTGCGATTGAGGCGCTGGCGGGAGGCAACGTCGATCCGAGGGTCATAGAGTTCGCGCGCGGCGTCCTCGCGCTGATCCCCGAGGGTCCCCCGGACCAAGTGGCGGTGTTTGTGCTCGCCCTTGAGGTCGAGGCGTTCCAGAGTGTGCTCGCGCAATCGGTCGCGGAAGGCTCCCTTTCGGCCGAACAGGCGGCACGACTTGACACAGCCGCCCGCCACCTAGAACGCTGCATTAATCAGCATCCGACGTGGCGGGACTTCTGCCGCAACGCGGCCGCCCGCCAACTCACCGCGGAGCAGATTGACGACGCGCCAAAGCTTGCGCTGGCCCTGGCAGAACTGTTTGAAACGGACGACGCGGCGAAGGAGATCATCGACGCCAGCGTTCCGAATGCGCTGCGCACCCTGGCGGAGCCACCTAAGAGCGGTGCGCCCTCCCTCAGCAAGGACGTTGCGGCGTTCGATCTTGTCGAAAGCCTTGGCAATATCATCGCGAAGATTGCTGAAGCAGCGCTGTCGGGCCTCATACCGGCCGCACGGATGGCGGCCAAGGGAGTTGTCGCTGCGGGCAAGCTCGCCGGCAAGGGTGTTCAAGCGGTTGGTGGAGCGGTCGGCAAGGGCACTTTGAAAGGGATAGAGGCGGTCGCGGCGGCTGTCGTTGTCGGCGGCGCGATTACCCTCACAGCGCAGTCCGGCATCATTCCAACAATCGTGGCGAAATACCCGATCCTGAGCGAATTTCAGCCCATAATCGAACACATCGCGCACATGAAGTAGCGGCTATATTGCCGCGCGGGCGTTTAAGCGCTCGCCCTGAAGCGTCAGCAGAGGGACGCCGAGGAAGCCGTGCCTGAGGTCGAGATTGACTTCTGACGTGCCCTGGCGCCCCCAATCACGGTCCCCTGACGGCCGGGCGGCTCACATTCCGGCGGGCGGTGGGGCGGCGGTTGGGGTCGAACAACCCAAGCCGAGCATACCTCAACGAATTTGAGCGCTTACGAGAGCCCTTGGCGCACTCGACAGGATTCGAACCTGTGACCTCTGCCTTCGGAGGGCAGCGCTCTATCCAGCTGAGCTACGAGTGCCTTTGGCCGCCTTCCGGCGGCGAAGGCGGGGTGTTTAGCGGAAAGTGGCGGAGAGCGCCACCATCGGATTGACGCCTCACGCCGCCGCCAGGGCCCCGCTGGTCAGCGACACGAACACATCCTCCAGGTCAGGGTCTTCGGTGCGCAGGTCCTTGATCTTGACGCCGGCGGCGCGGACCGCGTTCAGCACCTGTTCGACCCCGTCGCCGGCGGTCTTGAAGGTGACGACTAGGTCGCCGTTGGGCCGTAGCGCCGCCTCGAACGGACGGAGGTCGGGCGCGGCGATCAGCGGGGCCTCTGGCGTCACCACCACCGCCCGGCTGTCCAGCCGACGCAGCAGATCGCGGGTGCTCTCGCAGGCCACCACCTCGCCGCGACTGACGATGGCGATGGTGTCGCAGAGCGCCTCGGCCTCTTCCAGATAGTGGGTGGTCAGAACCACCGTCACGCCCTTGTGGTTCAGCTCCTCGACATACGACCACAGCTGGCGGCGCAGCTCGACATCCACCCCGGCGGTCGGTTCGTCCAGCACCAGCACCGGGGGGTTGTGCACCATGGCCTTGGCCACCATCAGCCGGCGCTTCATGCCGCCCGACAGCTGGCGCACATAGGCGTCGGCCTTGTCGCTGAGGCCCAGGGCGGCCAGCAGCTCGTCGGTGCGGCGCTCGCGCCTGGGCACCCCATAGAGACCGGCCTGCACCTCCATCGATTCACGCGGGGTGAAGAACACGTCGCCGGCGATCTCCTGGGGCACCACGCCGATAGCGGCGCTGGCGTCGCGGCGGCTGTGATCGATATCGCGGCCCCAGATCGACACCGTGCCGGCGGTCTTGCGCGTCATGCCCGCCAATATGTTGATGAAGGTCGACTTGCCGGCCCCATTGGGCCCCAGCAGGCCGAAGATCGAACCACGCGGGATGGCCAGATCGATCCCTTTCAGCGCCCGCATTTCGGTCGTGGTCTTGGTGGCCGGATAGGTTTTCACCAGGCCGCGCGCTTCGATGGCGTTGTCGGGGAGAGTCATGCCCCGTTTGTAGTCGCGCCGAACGTGAACGCCAAGCCGCCGGCGCCCCGCGATATGCGCCTGATCAGGGAAGCTCTTCCTTCACCGCCCCCGCCAGGGCGGCCGGCAGCAAGTGCTCGGGCACGTCCATGGTCTGAACGCCAGATTCCCGGTGACGGCTGAGACTGAAGATGAACCGGTCCGCCCCCGGCGACGGGGGGGGCGGAGTCTTGCGGCGGAACAGGGCCTCCACCGACGCCAGATCGGCGGCCGACAGGCTCGCGGTCTCGACCTCGCCCCGCGCCGGCAGGCCGGTGAACCCGCCCCGCCGTTCGATCTTCAGACGATCCACCACGCTCTCCGGCCTTGCACCGGCGCCGGCGCGATCAGGCCACGCCGACACCCTTCCAACCGGCGTTAACGCCGGCCAGCACCGTTGGATCCGCCGGAAACAGCTGCTTGGCCGCGGCGCGGGTCCGCTTGGCGAACGCCTTGAAGGACATCTTCGGGCTCGATCCGGCGGTGAGCGCGGCGTACCAGACCTTGCCGGTCTTCTCCCAGCTGTTGCCGCCGATCGCCATGGCCATAAGATAGAAGGCCCGGTTGGGAATGCCGCTGTTCACATGCGGATCGCCCCCCGGAACATAGTGCGCGAAGTCCGCCGGCTGGGCGGACAGGCAGTGGCCCGCGTCGGGGTGAGCCATATCGCGCAGGCAGTTGTAGCCCTTGGCCTTGGCCGCCGGACCCATGATCCCCGAGCCGATCAGCCAGTCCGCCGCCGTCACGGCCTGGCCGCCCTGCCATTGGCGAAACATCGTCCCGAACACATCGGATATGGCCTCGTTCAGCGCGCCCGCCTGGTTCGTGTAGCCGAGGCCCAGGGTGTACTGGGTGACCCCGTGGGTCAGTTCGTGGCCGATCACGTCGTTCGACAAGGTGAAATCGATGAAAATGTTCCCGTCGCCGTCGCCATAGGCCATCTGACTGCCGTTCCAGAAGGCGTTGTTGTATTTGGCGCCATAATGAATCGACGACACCAGGGTCTTGCCGGCGTTGTCGACCGAGTTACGCCCGAAACAGTCCTTATAGAACTGAGCCACCGCAGCCGCCTCGCCACCCGCGCGCTTGCCGGTGGCGTCGGTGGACGTACTGGGCAGAGCCGTTCCCGGCAACGAAGTACTGGAGTTGCAGTCGAAGACCGGAGTCGCCGGCGCCGCCGCGAGGGTCGTCACGATCGGCGCGATCGCCAGCCGGCTCTGAGAGGCCTCGGTATGGGCCGATCGGAGCGTGCGCCAGACCGTCTCAAGGCTGGCGGTCGCGGCGAAGGCCTCCCGGGAGTCGGCGGGCAGTGATGCGTCGGCGGCGAATCGGTCCAGAACACTCTTGGGGACGATGAAACAGCTGCATGTCACGGGTTTGGTTCCTTATGCCTTCCCGAACGCTGCGCCGGTCCAGGCCCATTCGCAAGCATCGACGCAAGCGGTTTGGGCCTCTGGTCGTTCAACATTTCGGGAGCGGGCCTCGCGGCGAACCGCCAAGCCCGTTGACGGCGCGATCGGCGGCGCCATAGCTGATCCCGCCACAGACGCGGGCCGGCGGCGCGTCCTCTCCAGACCCACGAAACGAGGCGCCCGTGTCCACCCCCGATTTTTCGGCCCCGGAAATCATCACGGTCACCTGCCGGCGCATCGCCTGCGACGGCGTCGGCGGCGCGCTGGGTCACCCCAGGGTCTGGCTGGAGATGGGAGAGGGCGATTTCGTCGAATGCCCCTATTGCGACCGCCGGTTCGTCATGTCGGCCGGCCACGAGGCGCCCGAGAACGAGCGGCTGGCCCCCGGGGTCTATGAGGGCGCCGGCGGGCACTGAGGGCGGGAACCGAGTCCTATTTCTTCGCCGCAAGATTGAGCCGGATCGGCACCCGGATCACCGCGCCATCCACCGGGGCGCCGTCGGCGGTCCACGGGTTCATCTTCATTACACTGGCTAGTTTTACCGCCGCCTCGGAAAAGCCCAGGCCGTCGGGGTCACCGGGCATCGGCGCGCAGGCGGTCAGGGCGCCATCCGGCGCCACTTCGCAGCGAGCCATGCCCAGGCCAGTGGTCAGTCCCCGGGCGACGGCTTCGGGAGGAAACAGCTTCAAACCCCGCGCCATGTCAAAGCCCGCCAGCCAGGTCGGGGATGAAATATCGCGCGTCAGCGTCTCGGCCGGGGGCGGGAACCGCATCGGTATATCGACCCACAGGGGTGCGCTGGAGGGTGGCCGGGCGCCGTCCAGCTGGGCGCGGAACAGATGGGTCAGGCCGAGCGCCGCCTGGCCGAAGCCGCGGTCATGAGGGTCATCCTTGCGCAGCTCGCAGCGGCTGAGCTCGCCCGAGCGTTCCACCCGGCAATGGGCCACCGCGAACCCCTCAACCCCGCCGCCCTTGGCGGGATAGGCGGCGGCAACATCGGCGAAGCCGGCCGCGCGCGCCCAGACCGGGTGATCGAGCATGATCACCGAGCGCATCTCGGGGGGCGTGCCGGTTAAGTGGGTCTCGCTCTTGTCCATGTCGAAGCCATGGGTCGAGAATTCGATCTGGCTATCGGAGGCCTTGAAGCCGACGTTCAGGGTCCTCATCGCGGCCACGGGTCCGTCCGGTCCCCGGCTAGGCTTGAGCTTGAAGGTCGGGCGCAGCAGCAGGGCCGCCTGACCGAAACCCAGCTTCGCCGGGGTCTCGGAAACCACGGCGCAATCCTCCGCCAACCCATGCGCGTCGACCAGGCAGTTCAGCACCACATGGCCATCGATCCGGGCGCGATAGGCGGCTTCGGGCCATACCGACAGGATCTGGGCGTTGGGCGGCTTGTAGGTCCAGTCGTCAGCGCTATCGATTTCCACGGGGGCGTCGGTCTTGATCGGCGCCTTGGCGGTTACGGTCAGCTGCTGGGTCTCGGGCGGACCGCCGCCCGCCGAGGTTGGAGAGGGCGGCGCGGCGACCAGAGCCGCCAACAGGATCAGCAGCATCGGTACGCCTACTTCTTCTTAGCCAGGTTGAAGCGGATCGGAAGGCGGATCAGACTACCATCCACCGGACCGCCAGCCAGCGTCCAGGGGTTCATCTTCATCGACGAGGCCAGTTTGACCGCCGCCTCCGAAAAACCCACGCCATCCGGGTCGCCGACATCTGGCGCGCAATGGCCTAGAGCGCCATCCAGGCCGACCACGCATCGCGCGACGCCGCGGCCAGTGGTCAGCCCCTTGGAGATCGCCTCGGGCGGAAACAGTTTCATCGCCCGGCCAGGATCAAAGCCCGCCAGCCAGGTTGGCGACGTCACCATTTGCTCACGGGCGCCGCCGCGCGGGGGAAACCGCACCGGCAGGTCGACCCACAGCGGCGGTCCGGCCGGTATGGCCCCAGGATCGATCTGCACGCGGAACCGATGGGACAGCTCTACCGCCGCGGCGCCGAACCCGTGGTCCGACGGATCCTCCTTGCGCGCCTCGCAGGCGCTCAGGGCGCCCGACGACTCCACATGGCAGTGGGCCACCGCATAGCCCTCCGCCCCGCCGCCCCTGGACGGATATGCTCTGGCGAGGTCAGCGAAGCTGGCGGCCTGCGCCCAGACCGGGTGGTCGAGCATCGTCACCTCGCGCATTTCCGGGGCGCCGTTGCGGATGCGGAAGTCGACGGCTTCCTGTTCGGCCTTGAACTCGATCGGAATGGAGACGGTGGTCGGAACTGGACCGCTCGGCCCCATCGCCGGCTTGAGCCGGAAGCTGGGCCGCAACAAAAGGGCGGCCTTACCGAAACCCTCGTTGGCCGGGGTCTCCGAAGCGACCTTGCACGCCTCGGCCAAGCCATGCACGTCAATCTCACAGATCAGCTCCGCGCGGCCGTTGACCCTATTGGTAAAGGCCTTCGGCGGCCACACGGACAGAATCTCGGCGCTGGTCGGCTTGCTGATCCAGTCACTGTTGTTGACCACCTGTGGTCCCGCGGCCGCAACCACCGCCGCGGCCAATATCGCCAGCGCCATAGCCCCATCTCCCCGGTCGTTCTTAGTTCTATGGCGGCGAGAATGGCACGAAGCCTCCGATCAGCAAAGCTGCCGGTCTCGTTGCTGTGTCCGACTCGTTGCTGGTGACCTCTCGCGCGCCTGGGCCTATCCTGGCGCGATGAACGACACCGCCGCCTCCAGCCCGCCCATCCGACTCTATCTCGTCGATGGGTCGGGTTTCATTTTTCGGGCCTTCCACGCCCTGCCACCCCTGACCCGTAAGTCCGATGGCCTGCCCGTCGGCGCGATCCAGGGCTTCTGCAACATGCTGTGGAAACTGCTGGTCGACATGAAGGCGGCGCCCGACGCCCCCACCCATCTGGCCGTGGTCTTCGACCATTCGGAAAAGACGTTCCGCAATGCGCTCTATGACGGCTACAAGGCCCACCGGCCGCCGGCCCCGCCTGATCTGATTCCCCAGTTCCCGCTGGTGCGGGAAGCAACCCGAGCCTTCGGCGTCCCCAGTCTGGAGCAGCCGGGCTACGAAGCCGACGACATCATCGCCGCCTACGCCCATCAGGTCAGCGAGGCCGGCGGCGAGGTGGTGATCATCTCCTCCGACAAGGACCTGATGCAGCTGGTCAATGACCGGGTCTCGATGCTCGACACCATGAAGAACCTGCATATTCGCCACGATCAGGTGGTGGAGAAGTTCGGCGTTGGGCCGGACAAGGTCGTCGAGGTCCAGGCCCTGTGCGGCGATCCGGTCGATAACGTGCCGGGCGCCCCCGGTATCGGGGTCAAGACCGCCTCTGCTCTGATCCTGGAATATGGCGACCTCGACACCCTGCTGGCCCGCGCGGGCGAGATCAAACAACCTAAGCGGCGCGAGACCCTGATCGCCTTTGCCGACCAGATCCGGCTGTCGCGCCAGCTGGTCACCCTCGATCGCGAAACGCCCCTGCCCGAACCTCTGTCGGACCTTGTCGTGCGCGCGCCCGATCCAGAGGTTCTGGCCGCGTTCCTGGAGGCCATGGAGTTCCGCACCCTGTCACGGCGGGTCGGCGAGGCCGCCGGCCACCCCGTCGCCTCCACCGCGCCGAGCGCCCCCACCGAACCAACCCCGGCCGGTCCGATTGACACCAAGGCCTACGTCTGCGTCCGCGATCTACCCACCCTGGATGTTTGGATCGCGCGGGCCAGGGATGTAGGAACCGTCGCTTTCGACACCGAGACCGACAGCCTGTCCTCCGCCAACTCCGCCCTGGTGGGGATTTCCCTGGCCGTGGCGCCGGGCGAGGCCTGCTACATCCCGGTCGGGCACGAGGAGAACGAAGGCCTGGCCCTCGAAGCCTCTCCCGACCTTGGCCAACTGCCGTTGGAGGCGGTGATCGAACGGCTGAAACCGCTGCTGGAGGACCCGGCAGTGCTGAAGGTCGGCCAGAACGCCAAATACGATCTGGCGGTGCTTTCCCGCCATGGCGTCTCGGTCGCGCCGATCGACGACACCATGCTGATCTCGTATGTGCTGGAGGCGGGCCTGCACAACCACGGCATGGACGAGCTTTCGAAGCTATGGCTGGAACACGAGCCGATCAGCTTCAAGACCGTCGCCGGGACCGGCAAGGCCCAGAAAAGCTTCAAGCACATCGCCCTGGAACCGGCCACCGCCTACGCCGCCGAGGACGCCGACGTCACTTTGCGCCTCTACAACACCCTGCGCCCACGCCTCTCGCGTGAGCATCTGCTGAACGTCTATGAAACCCTGGAGCGGCCGATGCCGCCGGTCCTGGCCCAGATGGAGTGCGAGGGCATTCGCGTCGATCCCGATCGGCTGCGCCACCTGTCCCACGATTTTTCGATGCGGATGGCCGAGTATGAGAAGGAGGCCCAAGCACTGGCCGGACGTCCGTTCAACCTGGGCAGTCCCAAGCAGATCGGCGACGTGCTGTTCGGCGACATGGGGATTCCGGGGGGCAAGAAAACCGCTACCGGGGTCTGGAGCACCGACGCGGCGGTGCTCGAATACCTTGCCGTCCAGGGCCACGCCCTGCCCCGGGTGCTGCTAGACTGGCGCCAGCTCTCCAAGCTCAAGGGCACCTATACCGACGCCCTGGCCGCCGCCATCTCCCCGCGTACCGGCCGCGTCCACACCGCCTATGCCCTGGCCTCCACCACCACGGGCCGGCTGTCGTCGTCCGACCCCAATCTGCAGAACATTCCGATCCGCACGGAAGAAGGGCGCAAGATTCGCGCGGCCTTCATCGCCGAGCCGGGTCATCTGCTGATCAGTGCCGACTACAGTCAGATAGAACTGCGGCTGCTGGCCCATATCGGCGATATCGAACAGCTTAAGCGGGCGTTCCGCGAGGGTCAGGACATTCACGCCATGACCGCCTCGGAAATCTTCGGGGTGCCCGTCGAAGGCATGCCGGCCGAGATTCGCCGGCGGGCCAAGGCGATCAATTTCGGCATCGTCTATGGCATCTCGGCCTTCGGCCTAGCCAACCAGCTTTCGATCCCGCAGGACGAAGCGGCGGCCTACATCCGCACCTATTTCGAGCGTTTTCCCGGCATCCGCGCCTATATGGACGCGACCCGCGCCCTGGTGCGCGAGCAGGGCTATGTGACCACCCTGTTCGGCCGCAAGATCAACATTCCGATGATCCGCTCCAAGTCGGTGGGCGAGCGCCAGTTCGCCGAACGCGCGGCGATCAACGCCCCGATCCAGGGCGCGGCCGCCGACGTGATGCGCCGGGCGATGATCCGCATGCCGGCCGCCCTGAAGGCCGCGAACCTGAAGGCCCGCATGCTGCTGCAGGTGCACGACGAACTGGTCTTCGAATGTCCCGAGGCGGAGGCCGACGCTGTCTGCGCGGTGGCCCGTGAAGTCATGGAAGGCGCCGCGCTGCCGGCCGTGGATTTCTCAATCCCGCTGCTGGTCGAAGCCAGGGCCGCCGCCAACTGGGAAGCCGCCCACTGAGAGATTAATTTCCCAAGACCGCTTTCACGGGGGCCCAGGTCATGCGGTGGATGGCGCAGGGGCCTAGACGCCGTAACGCGCGGGCGTGCTGGGGGACGCCATAGCCCTTATGCGCGGCGAAACCGTAGCCTGGATGAATCGCGTCCATCTCCAGCATGATCGCATCCCTCGCCGTCTTGGCCAGGATCGAGGCGGCGGCGATCGAGCTGGACAGGCTGTCACCCCTGATCACCGTCTTCACCGGGCAGGGCAGGGCGAACGGATAGTCTCCATCCACCAGGGCGAAGACGGGCGCCACGGTCATGGCCATCACGGCGCGGCTCATGGCAAGTTCAGTGGCGCGGAGGATATTCAGGGTACAAACTTCCTCGGCGGAGGCGAAGCCCACGCCCCAGGCCAGGGATCGGGCCTTGATCAGCGGCTCCAGCGCCTCCCGCTTGGCGGCCGAGAGTTGCTTGGAATCGTCCAGCCCCTCGATCTCGACGCCGGCGGCCAGGATCACCGCGCCCGCGCTGACCGGCCCAGCCCAGGGGCCGCGCCCGGCCTCATCCACGCCGCAGACCGGCCAGGGACAAGCATCTTCCAAGAGCCGGTCAGGCATGGCGACGGGTTCGCGCCATCGCCGCCACCTCGTCGTGGCGGAAACAGCCGGCCACATGGTCGTTGACCATGCCCACCGCCTGCATGAAGGCGTAGGTGATCACTGGGCCGCAGAAGTTGAAACCCTTGCCCTTCAGCGCCCGGGCCATGTCGGCGGCAACCGGCGTCTGGGCCGGAACCTGGCCGATTTCGGTCCAGCTGTTGGCGACCGGCGCGCCGCCGACGAAATCCCATAGGAAGGCGGAGAAATCCTCGCCGCGTTCGCGCATATCCAGCCAGATTCGAGCCCCCCGGATCGCCGCGTCGATCTTGGCGCCTGAGCGCACGATGCCCGCGTCGTTCAGCAGCCTCGCCCGGTCGACCTCGCCATAGCCCGCCACGATTTCAGGATCGAAGTTCGCGAAGGCGGCGCGAAACGCCTCGCGTTTCTTCAGGATGGTGATCCAGGCCAGACCTGCCTGGAAGCCATCCAGCACCAGTTTTTCCCAGAGGGCGCGGGGGTCGTACTCTGGCACGCCCCACTCGTCGTCGTGATAGGCGACATAGAGCGCGTCCTTGGGATTAGCCCAGCCGCAACGCCCAGTCTCATGCTCGTAAATCTTGACGCCCACCGATCACCGTCCCCTAACAATCCGCCATGCGAATCCTCAACGTCGCCGATTTCAACTGGATGACCGGCGCCGAAAAGGACACCGCCAGGGTCTCCCTGTTCGACATTTGCCGCAAGTTCAGCCACGCCGCCACGCGGGCCAATCATTTGGTGGTGGAATTCTCCGACCGGGCGACAGCCCGCGCCGCCGCGCCGCTGCGCCTGAAAGGTTTGGGTCAGGGCTGGGCAAATCGCCGGTTCCTGCAGGTGGTGGACGAGCTCAAGCCGGACCTGATCATGCTGCACTTCGCCGACTTGATCACCAATCACACGCTGGCGGAGGCTCGCCGCCTGAGCCCCGGCGTGGTCATCGCCGACATCAATATCGATCCTATCTGGACGGAGAAGAACCAGAAACGGCTGGCCCTGCGCCACGGCGTGGCCGACGCCGTGTTCGTCACCACCGCCGAGCCTATGCTGGGCGGATTCGCGGGACCTGGCGCCTTCGCCGCCTATCTGCCCAATCCGGTCGATCCAGCCATTGAGACCGGTCGGATGTTCGAGACCGAAACACCGTTCGACCTGCTGTTTCCCTGCGGCGATGAGGAGCCACGCGAGATCGGTGGCGACGTGGTGGCTCCCAGTGTGGCGATCCTGAACCTCAAGGGCGCCGCGCCCGGCCTGCGCCTGTCCACGCCCGGCGCGGGCGGCGAGCCCGAAGCGCGGGGGGTCGCGTATTTTCGGGCCTTGCAAAGCGCCCGTATGGGTTGGGCGCTTTCCCGCCGCGCTGGTTTGCCGCTCTACGCCAGCGACCGGATGGCGCATTTTTTCGGCTGGGGCCTGACGGTGCTGCTCGATCGCCGCGCCGGTTTCGATCGCTTCTATGACGGCGGCGAGGCGGTTTACTATTCAGGCTTCGAAGATCTCGCCGCGAGCGTTCGGCGCCTGATCGCAGACGACGCCCACGCCCGGGCCATCGCCCGCCGTGGCTGGGAGAAGACCTGGCGGCTGTTTCACTCGGATCGGGTGCTGACCTATGTGCTGGCGCAGCTGTTCGACGAGGGAGGGGCGGCCGACTTCGAATGGCCTTGTGAGCGATGGGGCGCCTGAACCTCAGGCCACGGTTGGTGAAAGATCTCCCATCCAGACAGGCCAGACCACGCGGCACGGGCGGCCGTCCCCTAGCGCCAAGGCGCCTTCGCCTAGGCGGTCCAGCCGCAGAAGCGCCATCGCGCCGTTGTCGATCCCGGCCATCACTTGGCCAGCCCTCAGCTCCCCCGCCAGGACAGGCGATCCAGGCTCCGGCGCCCCGCCCTCGAAGGCGATCGGCGCCATGCGGCTCTTGATCGTGCCGCGCCGTTTCATCCGCGAGGTGGTTTCCTGGCCAACAAAACAGCCCTTCTTGAAGTCGATCCCGCCCAGCAGGTCGAAATTAGCTTCGATCGGATAGTTTTTGTCGTACCCCCAGTCCGCCGGACCGGGCAGGCCCAGGACGAAGCGATGGGCCTCATAGGCTGCTTCATCGACAACGGTCGCCCCATCCGGCGCGGTGGCCCCATAGCCCCGGAAGCCGAGCCCCGCAGTGCGCGGATCCACGGCCCAACCATCCGGTGCGATCGCCTGGCCCCAAAGCGCCGCGACCGGCGTTTCCGATTCCGTGAGTTCCACTTTCGCCCTCAGGCGATACATCCGAAGCCGTTGAAACAGAGCCGCTCGATATTGGGCGGCGCAATCGATCAGACAGCCGTCCGCCGTTCCGATCAGGAACAGGTCGAACAGCAACCGCCCCTGAGGCGTCAGCAGGGCGCCGAAACGGATTTCGCCCGACGCCAGGGTTTCCACATCCTGGGTGACGAGACCCTGAAGGTAGTCGCGCCAGTCCGGCCCCGAAACGGCGATCACGGCGCGGCTGGTCAGGTGGGCGAGGTTGGAATTCGTCGTCATGATCCCGATGTGGTCTTCCGGGCCCATTAGCGCCAGGGCCTCAACACCTATAGAAGCCCCTCATGGCGTCGCAACGCTTCCCCATTCTGTTCATCACGGCCAGCCGAATCGGCGACGCGGTCCTGTCCAGCGGCCTGGTCCGATCCCTGGCCGAGGAGATCCCCGGCGCGCGCTTCACCATCGTCGCCGGCGCCCTGACCGCGCCGCTGTTTGCCGAGGTCCCGGGTCTCGCCCGAGTGATCGTAATGGAAAAACGCCCTTTGGCCGGTCACTGGTTCGATCTCTGGAATCAGGTCCGCGACCAGCGCTGGGGCCTGGTCGTCGATCTGCGTGGCTCCGGCCTGGCGAGGGTGCTGCGCCCCAGGCGCCGGGCGGTGCACAGGCCGGGGGGATCGCCGGTCCATAAGGTGATCGAGGCGGCGCGCCTGCTGAAGCTGGAAGACAGCCCACCAGCGCCATTCCTCTACACCAGCGCCGAAACCGAAGGCCGGGCCGAGGCGCTCACGGCCGGAGAAGGACCGATCCTGGCCATCGCCCCGACCGCCAACTGGGTGGGCAAAACCTGGCCGGTCGAGCGATTCGCCCTGGTGGCGCGCGAATTGCTGGGTCCTCGCGGCGCTCTGGCCGGCGGGCGGTTGATGGTGCTGGGCGGCCCCGACGATCGGGAGGTCGCCCAGTCGATGCGCGCCGCGGTTCCCAGGGAGCGGTTGATCGATCTGGTTGGGCGCGAGACCCTGCTGACGTCCTACGCCGCGCTCAAGCGGGCGCGGTTGTTCGTCGGCGGCGATTCGGGCCTGATGCACATGGCCGCTGCCGCCGGCGCACCGACTCTGGGCCTGTTCGGTCCCTCCGACGAAAAACTCTACGCGCCGTGGGGCGGTCACGGCCGCACCGTGCGCGGCCCGCGCGGCTTCGAGGAGATTCATGTCCAGGATCCCCACCTCAACCAGGCCATCTGCCATATGATGGAACTGAGGGTGGAAGCCGTCACGGCCGCCGCCCGCGCGCTTATCACTGACACCGACAAACACCTTGGGAGCCCCGATGCCGCAAACCTTTGACCTGATCGTGCGCGGTGGCGAGGTGGTCAACCACGCCGGCCGGGGGCTGGCGGACGTGGGCGTGATCGCCGGCAAGATCGCCGCCGTGGGCGATCTTGCCCAGGCGTCGGCCGGAGAGGTGTTCGACGCCACCGGCCTGGCGGTTTTGCCTGGAGTCATCGATAGTCAGGTGCACTTCCGCGAGCCCGGCCTCGAATGGAAGGAAGACCTTGAGACCGGTTCGCGCTGCGCCGTGCTCGGCGGTGTCACGACGGTCTTTGAAATGCCCAACACCGAGCCGGTGACCACCGACGAGAGCGCTCTCGCCGACAAGCTGGCCAGGGCCAAGGGCCGCATGCACTGCGACCACGCTTTCTACGTCGGCGGCACCCACGAAAATGCGCCGTGGCTCGGTGAGTTGGAGCGACTTCCCGGCTGCTGCGGCGTCAAGGTGTTCATGGGAGCCTCTACCGGGTCTCTGCTGGTGGCCGACGACGAGGGGGTCGCCGCCGTGCTGAAATCGATCAACCGCCGCGGGACGTTTCACTCCGAGGACGAATACCGCTTGGCCGAGCGACGGCCGTTGGCGCGGACCGGCGACTGGACCAGCCACCCAGAGGTGCGCGACGCCGAGTCGGCCATCCGCTCGACCCGCCGTCTGGTCGGTCTGGCCAAGGCGTTGGGCAAGCGCATCCACGTGCTGCATGTCACCACCGCCGAAGAGATCGCCTTTCTGGCCGACCATAAGGACGTGGCCAGCGTCGAGCTGACGCCCCAGCACCTGACCCTGACCGGACCCGAAGCCTACGAACGGCTGAAGGGCTTCGCCCAGATGAACCCGCCGATCCGCGAGGCCCATCATCAAGCGGCGCTCTGGCGGGGGATAGAGATGGGCCTGGCCGATGTGCTGGGCTCCGATCACGCCCCCCATACCCGCGAGGAAAAAGCCCGGCCCTATCCAGCCTCGCCGTCGGGCATGCCGGGCGTCCAGACCCTGGTTCCGGTCATGCTGACCCATGTGGCCCATGGCCGGCTTTCCCTGGAGCGGTTCGTCGACCTGACCAGCCATGGTCCCAACCGCATTTTCGGTCTGGCCGACAAGGGCCGCCTGGCCGAAGGCTTCGACGCCGACCTGACCATCGTCGACCTGAAGGCGCGGCGAACCATCACTCACCAACTGATGGCCACCCGCTCGGGCTGGACCCCCTTCGACGGCTTCGAGGCGGAGGGCTGGCCTGTGGCCACCATCATCCGGGGCCGCACCGTGATGCGCGACGGCGAAATCACCCTGCCCCACGCCGGGGCGCCGGTGCGATTCCTGGAGACGCTGGTTTCGTGAACGAGATCACCCTGCATCCCGATCCAGCCGTCCTGGGCGTGCGCGATCCCCGCTACATTCCCCGCCGCCTGACCATCGACCGGCGGCCGGACGGTTCGATCCTGCTGCACAATCCCACCCCCCTGATCGGCGTTTTCGACAATGCCGTGGCCGCTGTCGCCCACTGGGCGGGCCTCGCCCCAGGCCGGACCTGGCTGGCGGAGCGATCTGGCGAAGGTTGGCGGACGGTGACCTACGCCGAGGGGTGGGAGCGGATAGGCGCCATCGCCGGCGGCCTCGGCGGCCTGGGCCTGCAACGCGGCGAGCCTCTGCTGATCCTGGCCCGCAATTCCATCGACCATGCCCTGATCGCCTTCGCGGCCATGGGCCGAGGAATCCCGATCGCGGCGATCTCGCCGCAATATGGCCTGGCCGGCGCCGACCTCTCCCGCCTGGCCCACGCCGTCGACCTGATCGGCCCAAGCGCGGTGCTGGTGGACGACCCCGCCGCTTTCGCCGGCGCCCTGGGTTCCGACATCCTGGCCGGATTGCCGGTGATCGCCACGCGGGGCGAACGATCTGGCGCGGTGATGATCGACGATCTGCTGCGCGCCTCTCCCACCGACCCGACCGCCGCGCCGGGCGACATCGCCAAGCTGCTGCTGACGTCAGGCTCGACCGGCAAACCCAAGGCGGTGATCTGCGCGCACGCCGCGGTGGCGGTCACCGCCGCTCAGGTGGCCGGCTGTTTCGACGATCCCGAACCGCCGGTGGTGGTCAATCAGGCGCCCTGGAGCCACAGCCTGGGGGCTAACGCCATCCTGCAGATGGTCACCCACAGGGGTGGGACGGTCCATATCGACACCGGCCAGCCGGTAGCCGGCCGTCACTTGGAAACCGTGCGCAACCTGAAGTCTATCGCGCCGACCTATCACAACATGGTCCCCGCCGGCTGGGACCTGCTGGCCGGAGAGCTTGAGCGCGACCCAGACCTGGCCCGCGCATTCTTCAGTCGGGTTCGATTGCTGCAATACGGCGGCGCGGCGCTGGGCCAAGCCACCTGCGACCGCATCCAGGCCGTGGCCAGGGCCACAATCGGGGAGGGCATCTCCTTTTCCAGCGGCTATGGTTCGACCGAGACGGGTCCCACCGCCACCAACGTACATTGGCCCAACCTGACCATGGGCCTGATGGGCCTGCCGCTGCCCCAGACCACCGTGAAACTGGCGCCCAGCCAGGGCCGGATGGAATTTCGGGTCAAGGGTCCGCAGATGTCGGCCGGCTACTACCGCAACCCCGAGGCCACGGCCGGCGCCTTCGACGAGGAGGGTTTCTACCGCCTGGGCGACGCCGCCCGGGCGGTCGATGAGGCGCGGCTTGAACACGGGCTGGTGTTTGACGGCCGGCTCTCGGAAAACTTCAAGCTTTCCAACGGCACCTTCGTCAATGCCGGCGCTCTGCGGGTGGCCGCCGTCTCGGCGATCGGCGGCGCGGCCGCCGACGCGGTGGTCTGCGGCGAGGGCTTCGGCGGCGTCGGGCTGCTGATCTTCCTCAATCCGCCGTTCTGCGCGGACCTTTCTGACGAAGCCGTCCGCGCGGCGATACGGGACGGTCTCCTGGCCCACAACGGCCGGGCCACCGGCGGCAGCGCGCGCATCGACCGGGCGTTGATCCTCGCTGGCGCGCCCCACGCCCCTTCCGGCGAAATCACCGACAAGGGCTACATCAACCAGACCCTGGCCCGGGCGCGGCGGCGCGACGACATTGCCCGCCTGTTCGCCGACCCGCCAGACCACGCCATCATCGTTGTTTAGGCGAGAGGTTCGAACTCAGCTCTTCTTGCCGGTGTTGCCGGGCAGGGTGCAGCCGCCAGCGATGCCTTTGGCGTCGGAGCAGATGATCACCGACGTCATTTTCAGCGGCGGAGTCACCGCGTATTCAATCATATAGCCCTGCAATCCGTCGCTGCAGGCCACCTCCGTGAAACCCTTCTTGTCGGCGGTGACGCCAACCGTCCGGGCGTTGGAAACCGTGCAACTCTTCTTGCCGTAGGTCACCAAGTCGGCGGTAAGCTTGTCATAGGCTGCCGAGGGTTTGCTCATTGAGCAGCGATAGCCCTCCAGTTCGGAATGCGCGCAATCGTAGATCGTGGCCGTATCCGATGAGCTGGCGGGAAAGATGCCGATGGCTCCATCGGGTCGATTGGCGCATGTCACCTCCACCACTTCGCTGTGCGCGGGGGTATCGGCGGTAAGCGGCAGCGCCGCATAGCCAGACACGTCGCAGTTATAGCCGGCCTTCTTGGATAGTTTCGAATAGAGGTTGTTCTGATCGGTCTTGGCTTGCCGGGTATCGGTCATCTTGCAGCCGCCGGCGATGGTGTCGGCGTCGACACAGTCGATCGCGCGCTTCAACGCACCCGACGAGGCCTGCTCAAGGACGTAGCCCTTACCATCTGTGCAGGCGACTTCGTAGTAGCTGTTACCTGTGTTGGCCGACGCACCGATAAAAGCCCGGTCCTTGGCGGTGCAGGGATGACTCGCTGCCGCGACCAGCTTATCGACTATCGACAGTTGGGTAGCACGATCAGTCAGCATACAGTGAACATTGGACTGTTCCGAATAGCCGATGCAGGGGTTCATGATCACCGGCTTATCCAGACGCGGTGGCGAGGATACCTGCATAATATAGCCACCGGGATTCTCGTGGCAGACCAGTTCGAACAGCGAAGCCGTGGTGTTGTGTCCAAGCGCCCGGACGTTGTCGATCGTGCAGGGCAGGCCCGACTTGGCCACATAGGGGAGCAGGCCAGCCTTGGGATCGGCGTTGCCGGGCAGCCGGCACTGAGTGGTGCTGGGCGAACCGTCCGGCCTCGGCGCGCTGGATTCAAGGCAGGTGAACACCAGAGGCGGCTGATCGGCGGTCTGAGCCAGCATCACCCCTTCGTTGTTGGAGCACGCCAGTTCATAGAACACCGTCTTAAGCTTGGTCTTGGGATCGGTGTTTTCGCCCAGCTTGCGGGCGCCGGAGACCTGGCAGTCAAGATTGGCGGCCGTCACCAAGCCTGGAGCGGCGGCCATGCCTTTTTCAAGGTCGGCCTTGGCGATCGGCGGTAGCGGCGGCGCGGCCGGCGCTTTCGCGGCCCAGACACCCGTCGGGGACAGGGCGGCCATGACCAGGGCCACGACCAGACCAATTTTCATCGGCCTCATGAGCGAACTCCCATTATTTTTCGGCGGATTGGCTTAGAAAACATTATGGCGGCCCAAATGCCCCCGCGGCGGCGCCTGGTCAAGATAGGGGGCTTGCGGAAGGAGCGTCGGGTTTTGTCGGACGGATTGGAAGAGAGCGAAGGGACACGGGCCAGGCTCGTCTACCCGTTCGAGGCGACGCCGGCGCCAGGCGCGGCGATCGACGTTGCGCCGGGTGTCAAATGGATGCGCATGCCGCTGGGCGGCGCCCTGGCCTTCATCAATGTGTGGGCGCTGAAGGACGGCGACGGCTGGGCGATCGTCGACACCGGGATGCAGACCCCTGCGACCAGCGCCGCCTGGAACAAGGTTTTCGCCGGAGCGCTTGGCGGCGCGCCGGTCACCCGGGTGTTTGTCACCCATATGCACCCCGACCACATCGGCATGGCCGGCTGGATCACCCGCAAGTTCGATTGCCGGCTATGGATCAGCCGCCTGGAATATCTGATGTGCCGGGTAATGGCGGCCGACACCGGCCGGGCCGCGCCCGACGACGGCCTGAAATTCTATCGCGCCGCCGGATGGGACCGGGCCGCCCTCGACACCTATGAGGCTCGCTTCGGTGGGTTTGGCCGCAATCTACACGCCCTGCCCGACAGCTACCGACGTCTTGGGGACGGCGACGAAGTGGTGATCGGCGACCACCTCTGGCGCGTGGTGATGGGCTCGGGCCACTCGCCGGAGCACGCCTGCCTGTACTGCCCGAGCCTGAAGCTGATGATCTCCGGCGACCAGGTGCTGCCGCGCATCTCCTCCAACGTCTCGGTCTTTCCCACCGAGCCGGATGGCGACCCTCTGGACGACTGGCTGACCTCCCTGGCCGCGATCAAGCCCAGGATACCGGACGATGTCCTGGTGCTACCGGCCCATAATGAGCCGTTTCACGGTCTGCACGCCAGACTGGATCATCTGATCCGGGGTCACGAAAGGGGTCTGACGCGGCTTCAAGCCAAACTCGCCGAGCCGAAGCGGGCGATCGACGTGTTCGGGGTGCTGTTCAAGCGCACCATCAGCGCCGAGCTGCTGGGCATGGCCACCGGCGAGGCCCTGGCGCATCTGAACTGCTTGATGCATCGGGGCCAGGCCAGCCGCGCGGCCGACGCCGACGGCGTCAATTGGTATCGCGCCGTCTGACTCTAAGCGACCTCGACGGCTGGCGCCGTGAGCCGTGACCGCCAGGCCACCCAGGACAGCAGGCCGGTGATGGCGATCAGCACGATGGTGTGCATGACATCGCCGTGCAGACGCGTCGCCTGGGCGATGAAAGCCCCGACGCTGACGCAAAGCAGGACCAGCGCCCCGAACCGGCTGGTCATCGGAACCAGCAGCAGGATCGCCCCGGTCGCCTCGGTCAGACCCGTTAGATATCGGAAGCCCTGACCGAGGCCGAGTATGCCGAATTCCTGAACCATCATCGGCTGGCCACTGAGCTTGAAGGTCGCGAAGGCGAGAAAGGCCAGCGCGACCACGCCCTTGAGCGCCCAATGCGCGATCGAGCCGATTTTGGACGGGTTTGAAGAGGCCATGTCGTGGGTCTTTCCTGAAAATGAGAAGAAGGTTCAACCGAACCGGTAGCCCGAGAGGGCCATGCGGCCGCCCAGGCGCTCGGAATAGATCTGGCGGCCCTGGTCTCCGGCGGCCGCGCCGGCGGCCACCATCAGCGGAAGAAGATGCTCCTCGCGGGGATGGGCGGTCCGTGCCCCCGGCGCCTCGGCCCAGGCCGCCAGCCTGCCGTTTCGCAGGCCGGGCGAAGCGACCACCGTATCGGTCAACCAGCCGTCGAACGCCTCGGCGGCGGCCACGACGCGGGGCGTGGGACCCTCGGCCAGATTGTGGAACGTCATGCCGGATCCGACGATGAGCACCCCCTCGTCGCGCAAAGGCGCAAGGGCGCGGCCGATCTCC
>JANYFU010000046.1 GCA_025359665.1 Caulobacteraceae bacterium | reverse complement strand
CAAGGCCAAGCCGGCGACCTTGCTTAAGGGACTGAAGGTCGGCCAGACGATCGCCTTCGACTGTACCGTTCAGGGAATGAAGGCTGAAATCACCGCGATCCGACCAAATTAGAGTCACTTCGGCGGGGCGGTGAAAGCCGCCCCGTCCTTCCACGAAGTTCAGTCCACCACGGCGAAGCGGGCGCGGTCGAACACCTTCAACACCTGCGCCAGGTCGTGGCCGCGCTTCAGCACTAGGCCTCCATGGGCCAGCACCGACCAGGCTCCCTGCCTCCGGGCAAGGGCCGGTCGTTTCTCGATCCGATAGAGGGGAAATTCCGAGCTACGCCGGAAGACGGAAAACACCGCGGCGTCTTTGAGGCCGTCGATGGCGTAGTCGCGCCAATGTCCCGCCGAAACCATCCTGCCATACAGGCTGAGAAGCTGATTGAGTTCCGGCCGGTCGAAAAACACCACCGCGCCCGGAGGCGGCGTCTGAGGGGTATGCGGAGCGGTTTCCATCGCCATCGAGAGAGAACCTAATGGCGTCCGGCGCGGAATCGAAGCCCAATTCCGGCCGGCCGCGCCAAAAAATTCACCTCGGCGACAAAGCGATGGGTGGCGTCACCCTGCGGTTTGGAACAATCGATAAGCGCCCAATATTGGCCCTATGTTGTCCATTTAGCCCGCAAAACACCTTGATTTAGTCTTCAGGCCGCCAGCTTGCGGCGATTTACTACCAAGGTCGGTGGAGCGGATAACTCCGATCCAGATCCTGAACAGCCCCCCCAGCCCTCTGGGTTTTGGCCGTCCGCCTGCCGACGCCTTGATGGACAAGGCTGCTCCCCGCGGTTGGCCCCTCCCTCCGCGGGGAGCAATCTTTTCAAATCCCCGGGTTCTGGGAATTAGCGGGTTCTGGTTTTTCCGCGAGCGGCTTCGGCGGCGCCGAGAATCGGACCGCCGCGGGGCGCCTCCACAATCACCACCGTCGCGAGGTTGGCGGTCGAGGGCGCGGGCGGCGTGAACGTCACCTTATGGCCACGCCACGCGCCCAGGCGAACGACTTCCTGCACGACATTGCGATGGGCGACCGTGGCCCCGCGATTGTCGCCGGCCTTGACCTCCACATCCTGTTCACGCGGGTCATAGCGAACAAGCCAGACATCGGCGGGTCGCGCAGGCGCCGCCCCCGCGCTCACGACCACGCGCCCGGTGGACGCAAACCGAATCTCGGGCTGGCGACCATGGCTAGGCCCGGCGGTCTGGATCAGGGTCGTCACCCCGGCCGCGTCGTCACCGGAAATCTGGCCGCGGCCGTTCACCACCACCTGCGGCGTATAGACATCCTGAGGTCCCAGCCGCCGCCCGAACGCCCTTTGCCGGTCGGTGAACTCCGGGCGGGCGAACGTATCCTTCCAGCCCAGATAATCCCAGTAGTTGACCGACCAGGTCAGGACGATCAGGCCCGGCCGGCCGGCCATCCTGGCGATCAGCCGATTGGCTTCCTTGCAGGATGAGCAACCCTGGGCGGTGAACAACTCGACCACCACCGGACCCGCCTTCGGCGCGTGCTTCTTCGCCCAGGCGGGGCCAGCCCCCCCAATGACCCCGGAAAACGCCCCAAGGGCCATGACGATCAACAAACGCGCGGTCACTTTCATCGCGCCGCAATTAATCGGAGTTTGGCCCGCCGTTGGTTCACGAAGCCGTGAGGCGTCAGGCTGCCGAGCGGGCGAGGTTGCGCAGCACGTAGTTGAGCACCCCGCCGTTGCGGAAATAGGCCAGTTCCATCGACGTATCGATCCGGCACCGCACGGGGAACCGGGCGATCTTGCCGTCGGTGGGCCGATAGAGCTCGACCATAAGCTGGCGGCGCGGGTGGATATCGTCGAGGTCGCGGATGGTGACGATCTCCTCGCCGGTCAGTCCGAGCCGTTGCCAGCCATCGGCGATGAACTGCAGCGGCAGCACCCCCATGCCCACCAGGTTCGAGCGATGGATCCGCTCGAAGCTTTCGGCGATCACCGCGCGAACGCCGAGCAGCCTGGCGCCCTTGGCCGCCCAGTCGCGGGACGAGCCGGTGCCATATTCCTTGCCCGCGAACACCACCGAGCCCCGGCCCTCGGCCTTGTAGCGCATGGCCGCGTCATAAATCGGCATGGTCTCGCCGGAGGGGAAGTGCCGGGTGACGCCGCCCTCGATATCCGGGGTCATCTTGTTGCGGATGCGGATGTTGGCGAAGGTGCCGCGCATCATCACCTCATGATTGCCCCGCCGGGCGCCATAGGAGTTGAAGTCCGCCTGGCTGACCTGATGCTGCGACAGATACTCGCCGGCCGGCGAGGCCTTGCGGATGTTGCCGGCCGGACTGATGTGGTCGGTGGTGATGGAGTCGCCGAAGATCGCCAGCACCCGGGCCTCGACAATGTCGGTGACCGGCTCGGGGGTCATGGTCAGGCCCTCGAAATAGGGCGGGTTCTGGACGTAGGTCGAGCCCATTTCCCAGGCGTAGGTCTGGCCGCCGCCCACCTTGATGGCCTGCCAGTTCTTGTCGCCCTTGAACACATTGGCGTAGCGCTCGGTGAACATGTTCGCCTGCACCACCTTGCGCTGCACGTCGGCGATCTGCTGGTTGGTCGGCCAGATGTCCTTCAGATAGACGTCCTTGCCACCCTTGCCCTGACCCAGCGGCTCGGTGGCCAGGTCGATGCCCATATTGCCGGCCAGCGCATAGGCCACCACCAGCGGCGGCGAGGCCAGGTAGTTGGCCCGGGTGTCGGGATTCACGCGGCCTTCGAAGTTTCGGTTGCCCGACAGCACCGACACGGCGACCAGGTCGCCGTCCTGAATCGCCTTGGAGATCGGCTCGGCCAGGGGGCCGGAGTTGCCGATACAGGTGGTGCAGCCATAGCCGACCAGATTGAAGCCCAGGGCGTCGAGGGATTTGGTCAGCCCGGCTTCCTTCAGATAGTCGGTGACCACCTGCGAGCCGGGGGCCAGGGACGTCTTCACCCACGGCTTGGTCTTCAGGCCCTTGGCGATCGCGTTCTTGGCCAGCAAG
>JANYFU010000038.1 GCA_025359665.1 Caulobacteraceae bacterium | reverse complement strand
GCGGTGCTCCCGCCGTCATGCCGATACAGGGCTCGGTCGATCTGTCGGTCGCCACGGGCGCTGGTAATCTGGGCGCGACGGTCCTTCAGGGCGGGGTTCCCTCTCAGGTAACCGTTGGCTACGACTCGACGGGAACCACCGCCAATATCAACCTGACAGCGCCCCGCACCCTGATCGACTGGACGACATTCGAGGTCGGGTCCGGCAACACGCTTAATTTCAATTTTGGCGGCGGGGCCGGCGACATCGTGGTCAACCGGGTCACCGGTGGGACGATCAACATCGACCAGGGCGGCGTCGTCAACGGCCTGTTCGGCGGACAGAGGGGTGGAAACCTGTGGTTCCTCGCCGACGGCGGCGTGTTCATCGACGGAACGGCGACCGCCAGCGGCGTTCTGGCGGGAAACAATCTTCTGCTCACCAACCAGAGCCTGCTGACCCAGGACGCGCCGGGGCTGAAGACCAGTCTTTCCAACGGCTTTTCGATGATCGACCTGGTGGGATCGGTGAACGCTACCGGAGCCAAGATCGACGGCGCGGGCAATATCACGCTCACCGACATCATCGACACCGGCGCCGCCGGGACCGTCAATCTGGTCTCCACTGGCCTGATCGAGGAGTCGGGCGGCTCGATCACGGCCGCTACGCTAACCGGCGCGTCGAGTGGTGGGGCCTACCTCGGCGGCGACAATTTCATCGATACGGTTGGCGGCTTCACAAATACCGGAACCGGCGAGATCGTCATCACCGGCAGTCAATCAAGCGGCCTGACCGTTACGGGTAAGATCGACGCGGGTGTCGGCAACACCCTTATCCTCAACACCGCGGCGGGTTCGCTGACCCTGGCGGCTGACTTGGACGCCACCGGCGGCGTCGTGGAACTGGTGTCGTCCGGCTTTCTCACCCAGACGGCCGGGACGATAACCACGACGTCACTGACCGCGCTGTCCACCAACGTCATGTCCCTGGCCGGCTCCAATCAGTTCGATACCCTGAGCCAGGCGCTCACCAGCTCGGGGTCGATCTCGATCACCGACGCCAAGCCGTCGGGGGTGACGCTGACAGGCCTGATCGCCGTGAACCCCGGAAACAGTGTCACCCTGACGACGGCCAACGGCGGGTCGATAACCGTGGCGGGGCAGATCATTGCTCCCAGCGCCGCGGTGAATCTGGAATCGTCCGGCCAGATCAATGAACCGTCCGGGTTCATCACCGGAACCACGCTGACCGGATCGTCGGTCGGCGGCGCGAGCCTGACGTCCACCAACATATTCGACCAACTCGGCGCCTTCACCAACGCCGGCGCCGGTGGGATCGCGATCACCGATATTTCGAAGGGCGGCCTGACAGTGGTCGGCCCGGTCAGCGGCGGGTTGGGGAACCCCGTCAGCCTGATCTCGACTGTCGGCCCGCTTGCCATAGACAGCACGCTGGTCGACCAAGCGGGTCAACTCAGCCTGTTCAGCGCCTCGACCCTGGCGATCCGCGCGCCAATTATCGTCGAAGGGGCCGGTTCGGTGGTCTTGATGTCCTCGCCGACTGTGTCGTCAAGTTCGACGTTCAACAACGGCGGCGCCCTGACCGGCGGGGCCGCTCTCTCCTATGCCGACTCTCTGGGTGTCGCCGCGACTTCGAGCCTGGGCGGCTCGCTGAACATCAATGGCCAGAACGTGACGATCCTCTATTCGGGCGGCGGCGGGGGCGGCCTTCTGCCGGCCCAGGGCGGTGTCGACCTGGGAGTCGCCACATCGAACGGTAGCCTGATGGCGACCACGCTAGTGGGTGGCGCGCCTTCCGCGACGACGATCGACTATACGTCGACCGGGACGACCGCCAGTGTAGCCCTCACGGCGCCGCGAACCCTGGTGGACTGGACGACCTTCGAAGTCGGCGGCGGCGACACGCTCAACTTCAATTTTGGCGGCGCCGCCAGCGATATCGTGATCAACCGCGTGACGACCGGCGCCATCAGCCTCGACGCCGGCGGGGTGGTCAGCGGACTCTTTCAGGGCGCCAGTGGCGGCAATATCTGGTTCCTCGCGCCCGGCGGGGTGTTCCTCAACGGGACCGTGACGGCCAGTGGCGTTCTCGCCGGGAACAACCTTGGCGTTCCCGACATGCGGCTGTTGTCCGAAAGCCTGACCGCCCTGAAGGGCGAACTGGCCGGCGGCTTCTCGCTGATCGATCTGGGGGGAACCGTGAGCGCCAGCGGCGGCGCGATCGATGGCTCGGGGAATATCCTGCTGAACGGCGCGGTTCAGACCGGCGCCAACGGGGCTGTCAGTCTTATCTCGACGGGGACGATCGCCGAGGGCGTTTCCGGTGGTCTCCAGGCGGCTACCCTGACCGGCGCATCTGTAGGTGGCGCGGCCCTGGCCGGCGGCAATAGCTTCGCGGCGCTGGCCGGCTTTACCAACAGCGGCGGCGGTGACGTAAGCATCGCCGACACCACGGCCCTCGCGCTGTCGGGATCGATTGCGGTCGGCGCGTCCAGCCTGACGCTGAATACCGGCGGCGCGCTTACCCAGACGGCCGGGATCATTACCGCCGCAACCTTGACCGGTTCCTCGGTGGGTGGCGCCAGTCTCGGCGACGGTAATTTGATCGACGCCCTGTCGAGCTTCACCAACGCCGATTCCGGCTCCTTCAGCCTGACCAACGCCAAAACGCTGGCCGTCACCGGCGTGGTCGACAACAGCCGGGTGATCGGAACCGCCGGAACGGGGCGAGATATCGCCATCGATGTGTCGGCGGGTGGCCTGACTGGAACCGGAGTTTTCACCGCCGAGCGGGACGTGGCCATTCAAGTGAACACCGGCGCGCTGACCTTGAACTCGATAAGCGCGGGCGACGATATCGTCATCCGCGCGCTCGCGGTGACCGCCAATGGAACCCTGACCTCCACGGGCGCGGTTTCGGCGACGGAAAATGCCGACACCACCGCGGCGGGCGACACCCTGGTCGCGAACAACCCGATTACCGAGTTTCCGCACCATTTCGACACCCAGCCCGATGGTTCGGTGGCCGAATATGGCCACGTGTACAACACCGCCGCTGATGG
>JANYFU010000626.1 GCA_025359665.1 Caulobacteraceae bacterium | reverse complement strand
GCCCAGGCCGTTCTCCTCGATCACGTCGCCCATGTATTTGCGGATCTCTTCGGCCAGGGCGATCGGTGGCCCGACCCACGGCTTGAAGCGATAGCCGAAGGTATAGAGGTCGCTGTCGGAGCGGATGCCCGGAAAACGGTGACTGAACCAGGTTCCCCCGAACGACTCCAGCGCCTCCAGCACCACGAAGCTGGTACCCGGGTTCTGAGCTTGGAGGTGGTGGGCGCTGGCGATGCCGGAGATGCCGGCGCCGACGATCAGCACGTCGAAATGTTCCGTTCCACCGCCTGTCGTGGCGGCCAGTGGGGCGTCTTGCGTCATCAGGTCCATCTGGTTTCCTCAAGGTCCCGCCGCGCGTGGGCGGCGGCTGTTGATACTCCAGCGCGATCGGCGGGGAAAATCAACCGGGCTCGGGTTCTGTATGCGACATCCGGTCCACGGCCCAACCCCGGCCTCTGGCGCTACCCCGCCGGGGTGAGCGAAATGTCGACCATGATCTCGGCCGAGATGCCCTCCAGCGCCGCCTGGACCCTGCCCACGGCGAGGTCGGACGGCAGCCGGAGGGACGCCTCCATGTTGAACAGCGGAATGCCGGAATAGGGCTCGTCGCTGATCCAGGACCGGAACGTCTCGATATTTGCGCCCTGGCCGTTCAGGACGGCGGTCACCTGATTGACGATTCCCGGCCGGTCCTGGCCGACCAGGACGAAATGCAGCGCCTCGCCGTCGGGCCCGGAGGCTTCGATGGCCGGAGCGATCCGCACGTCGAGACCGTGGGCGTCTACCGCGAGCACGGCCGAACGCAGGCCCTCGAGACCCTCCGCTCCCAACTCGACCAGCACCGACCCGACATAGAGGCCGCCCAGTAGGCTGAGATGACTGTCCCGCCAGTTGCCGCCGGCCGACAGCACCGCGGCCGCCAGCGCCCGGGTGAGCCCGGGCCGGTCGCTGCCGACCACGCTTAAGACGAACAACGCCATGGGGAACTTTCAGGAGGGGGCTTGGTTTGGGCGGATGGGATTGTGGCTATCGTTATTACGTGGCGGTTCAGGGCGCTATAGAGGGCCGGGGGTCGCGACCCTCGATTCGCCGGTCACTGTCGTGCTATGTTGAGCCTATGCGAAAGAAGTCTTCAGAATCAAAGCTTCATGGCGACTCCACGGTGCTTGGCGCACGGGCGTTCGCGGCGATAAGCGCCGTCGAGGGGCTCAAGCTGACCCCGGCCGGCCGCAATCGCGTGCACTGCGCCGCGCCGATCGAGCAACGGCGCGCGGAGGTTCTTAGAGCCTATATGGACCTCAAAGGACCGAAGTGACGCTAGGCGGCTACGACGCCTTCAATGATCCGTACAGTTACAAGGGCTCAAACTGTCTGAAGAATCGCCTGGGTTTACGCGACCCGGGCCTCCTGCAGGACTTCGAGCTTGAAATGTCCAGCCTGCGCGCGGCAGAGCCCTTGCCGATGGGACGTTTCGGGCCGGCGCACTACAGGCGCGTCCATTGGCATCTCTTTCGCGACGTCTACACCTGGGCAGGGCGCTACCGGACCGTCCGGACCGCGAAGGGCGGCAACCCGTTTTGCTTTCCGGAGTACATAGGTCCGCAGATGGCATTGCTGTTCGCCCGCCTTCAGACGGCGAGCTTCCTGCCGGGCGTCGGCGGCGAAAAATTCCTCACCGAGGCTGCCGGATTTCTGGGTGAACTCAACGCCATCCATCCTTTCCGAGAAGGCAACGGCCGGGCTCAGCTGGCCTTCCTTCATCTGGTCGCGCTGAGAGCTGACCATCCGCTGCGGCTGGAGTGGATCAAGCCCCAGACATTCCTCACGGCCATGATCCAGAGTTTCGATGGCCATTTGGCGGCGCTCCGCGAGGAGATTGCAGCCCTGCGCCGCTAGTCTTCGCCGGTCTGGCGATCTTCCCGCGTTAGTTTCGCCGTCAGACCCGTGGGGAATGGTCCCCGCCGCGCCAGGTGAGGCGGTAGTCGTCCTCGATCCGCGTCTCGAGATCGGCGCCTCGCACTTTCATGATGGAGGAGAGGGCCGTGGAATGCCAAGATATCGAACCCCATGGAGACGAGAGTTCGATGCCGGTCGTTTTTCGATATCGGGCTATCGCTTTCACTTCTATTCGAACGAGGGCAATCCAAGAGAAGCTCTTCACATCCATGTTCGGAAGGATGACGCGGACGCGAAGTTCTGGCTGTATCCCGTCGCC
>JANYFU010000623.1 GCA_025359665.1 Caulobacteraceae bacterium | reverse complement strand
GAGGGCAACATGGCGCTGATGATCGAGACGGCCCAAACCAGTTTCAGCCACTTTACCGACGCCGAAGTCGACGCGATCTACGACTACCTCGACGCCCGCGACCGCATCCTGGTGGCGAAGGCCGCGGCGGCGAAGCGGCGCTGACCCGAGCGCGGGGAACGGAACCCATCCGCGTGCATTTCAGCTTTCGTGACCCAGCCGGACCTATACAGGAACGTGAAGTCCGATATCCGGCGGCGTGTCTCGCTTTGGCTCGGCCGAATGGTATGCTGGAAGATGATCATCGCCGGCGTGGCTATCGTCGGCATGGTCGTTGCGATATTCGTCGCCGTCGGCGGGGTCGATGTCTCGGCCGATAAGCCTGACGGCTGGCTCGTCAGTAATCTACTGCATTTTGTTTTCAAGCGTAGCATGACTCTGCGTGCAACCACTGTCGTGGTTCCGCGCGATATGACTGCGCCTTCCCGAGTACGTTTGGCGGCGCAGCATTTCGACATGGTGTGCGCCAACTGCCACGGTCGCCCCGGTTTCGGGCAATCGGTCGTCGCCCTGTCGATGAACCCAAGGCCACAGTATCTGCCAAGCGTCGTGGGCCAGTTCACGGATTCGGAACTCCACGTGATCGTCGAACACGGCGTGAAGTATAGCGCGATGCCGTCATGGCCGATCGACGCGCGCGGCGATGAGGTCTGGTCGATGGTGGCGTTCCTGCGGCGGCTGCCAGGGCTGGACGCCAAAGCCTATCGCGAAATGACGGCGCTTCCCGAACAAGGTGGGACGGCGCCAGCCCGGTCCCGCGACGACACGGCCTTGCATCCAGCGAACGCAGGCCGCAACTCGCCGCCCGTCGGCGAATTCCTCTATGCGGCGCCGGCCACCGGATTTTCCGACCAGACCATCCACGAAAATCCCGCCACCACATGCGCGCGCTGTCACGGCGCCGACGGCGCCGGCGCGGCGACCGGCGGCGAAGCGCCCAACCTGACGATTCAGGACGCGGCCTATCTGCAAGCGACGCTGGAAGCCTACACGCGCGGCACTCGCAAAAGCGGCTTCATGCAGAACATCGCCGCCCAGCTGTCGGGCGCGCAGATCGCGGCGTTGTCGCGCGATTTCGCGGGCCTGCCGGTCAAGACGCTGTCCTCGCCGCCCGCCGATCCCGCGCTGGTCAGGCGCGGTGAGACGATCGCGCTTGAAGGCATCCGGGAACGTGCGATCCCGGCCTGCGCGAATTGTCACGAAAGCGACGGCGCCAAAATCACCGGCGCGCCGCACATCGCCGGTCAGTCCGCGACGTTCCTTCGCCGCCAACTCGGCGCGATGGGGCACGGCGGCCGCGGTTCGACCGTCTGGTGGAACCCCATGCCGGCCGTCGCGCACAATCTTGGCGCAAGCGACATCGCCGCGTTGGCGGCCTATTATTCGGGATTGAAGCCGGCCAGGGCCTCGGGCGGCGGCGGGCAGCCGACAGCGGCGCTTCCCGCGAGCCACATCAAGATCGACATGGTCGCGGCGAAGGCGATTTTCGATACGCGTTGCGAGAAATGTCACATTCATAACGGGCGTGGCGATTTGCAGGGCGTGTTCCCGAACCTGACCCTCCAGGCTACGCCTTACGTGGCGCAGACCCTCTACGCCTTTCGCGCCCGCTCAAGGCCGAATGAACAGATGCGAGAGCTGATCGACGGCCTGAGCTTCGACCAGATGGCGAGCCTCGCGAGCTACGTGAACACTTTGACGCCGCTGCCGGCGCTGGCAAAGCCCGACGCCGTCGCCGCCTTGCGTGGCGCGGCCATCGCCACTCGAGGCGACACCGCTCGGAGGGTACCGGCGTGCCTGAGCTGCCACGAGGCGCGGGGCGTCGCCGCCTTGCCGCTGATCCCCCGGCTGCAGGGACAAAACGTGCTCTATCTGCGCAACAGGCTCAACAATTTCGCCAAGCACTACAATGTCAATGTCACCACGCTGAACCCGATGCCGTCGATCGCCAGTCGATTGACGGACCAGGAGCGCGCGGACCTCGCGGCGTATTTCGCCGCCGCCCCGCCTATGGGGAAACCGGCGGGCGGCGCCGAACGCCGCGCGGCGGGGGGCTGAGCGGTGTCGCTCGGCCGCCGAACGACCGAACAAAAAACCTCACCGGGAAAGGCGGGGGCGCGCGACAGCAATGAACCGTCCGAAACGTTCAGCGAGCATGAACTTGAGACCATCCAGGAGCGGGAGAAACTTCGCGCGCCCCTGATCTACGAGGTGCTTCGGCGCGAAGGCGACCAGGAGATGGAGCGACCGGTGGCCTCGCTCTGGTGGTCCGGCGTCGCGGCGGGGCTGTCGATCAGCTTTTCCCTGTTGACGCAGGCGATCCTGCGCCTGCGACTGCCGGACACGCCGTGGCGACCGCTTGTGGCGGACTTCGGCTATCCGGTTGGCTTTCTGATGGTCGTCCTGGGCCGCCAGCAGCTCTTCACCGAGAACACCATTACCGCGGTGCTGCCGGTCGTCGCTCGGCCGGGCTGGAGCAATCTGCGTCGCCTTGGCCGCCTCTGGTCGGTGGTGCTGGCCGCCAACTTGGCCGGGACGCTGATCGCGGCGCTGTTCTGCACCTTCACGCCGGTCCTGGCTCCGGAGATCCGCGGCGCCATGCTCGACATCAGCCGTGAATCGGTAAGTGGCGGCGCGACCCTTCTGTTCTTTCGCGCTATCGCCTCGGGCTTCCTGATCGCCGCCATGGTCTGGCTGATCCCAAACGCTGAAGGGGCCGCCTTCCTGGTCATCACCATGATGACCTATGTGATCTCCATCGGTGGGTTCGCGCACGTCGTGGCCGGAAGCTTCGAAGCCTTCATGCTGCTGGTCAACGCGCGTCTCGGCTGGTTGCAGGCCCTGACCGGTTTTGGCCTGCCCGTCCTGGCCGGTAACATTGTGGGCGGGACGGCGCTCTTTACCCTGATTTCATACGCCCAGGTCGCCAGCGAAGTGCCCTAGCGGGACGGCGCGGTCGCATGGACGCCGCCGGCCCAATAGTGCGGCTAGCACGCAACGCCACGCCGCCCCGCGCATTAGTCCTTCAGGACGGCGCCGTAGCGTCGGGTGGAGACTAGCCGTGGGCAAGCCGACCGTGGATCGACGCCACTTTCTTTTGGGAGGCGCCGTGGCGGGGGCTGCCGGCGGGGTCGTTGCAGCCACCCTGCATGATGGCGAACTCGGTGGGCCACCCCAGAACTTCAGCGGCTCCGTGCCCTGG
>JANYFU010000618.1 GCA_025359665.1 Caulobacteraceae bacterium | reverse complement strand
AGAACTGGAGTTCGAAATGTACGATATGCCATTGAAGATCACAGCCCAGAGCAATGCAACGCAAGGCGCGGGCGCGATGCTTGTCACGTTCGCTGGCCTGGCGTCGGCTTTCGCCGTGGCCTCAACCTACGCATTGCCTCTTCTCCTGACCGCCCTGGGCATTGGCACGGCCTGGATTGAAGGCGTCGGCTGCATGGCCGCGCCGCACAGGACGATGCTGCTGTCGATCGGCCTCGTCAGCCTGGCGGCCGGCGCCGTCATGCTGTGGTTTCAACAGCAGGCTGTTCATGAGTCATACGACAGCCGCCTGGAAGCGTCGCCGGCGATCCGGACCATCACCTTCCTGGGATTGGTGCTCGGCGCGATCCTCCTCGCGGCGGGCAATAGCTGCGTTTAGGCATGGCTATCCCTCGCACCACGTCCTTCGATCCGATCGAATAGGAATGTCCTATGGATAGATCAAATTAAATCGATTGGACCGATAGGCGTCCAAACGTTAACGCCTTCGCAAGGGTCACGGACCCCAGGAAACGATCGGAGAGATTATGGACACCGAAAGCAAGTGCCCGGTGATGCACGGGGCGGATCAAAACGCCGTCGTTCTGGAAATGTCGAACCAGCTCTGGTGGCCGGACCAGTTGAACCTGAAGGTTCTCCATCAGAACACACCCGCGTCCGATCCGATGGGCGGGACGTTCGACTATGCGGAAGAATTCAAAAGTCTCGACCTCGATGCCTTGCGCCAGGACATCTATGCGCTGATGACCACGTCGCAGGACTGGTGGCCGGCTGACTACGGCCACTATGGACCGTTCTTCATCCGGATGGCCTGGCACAGCGCCGGCACCTATCGCACCGGCGATGGTCGCGGTGGAGCGTCTTCGGGCACGCAACGTTTCGCGCCGCTCAACAGCTGGCCGGACAACGCCAATCTCGACAAGGCGCGCCGGCTGCTTTGGCCGATCAAGCAAAAATACGGCCGGAAAATCTCCTGGGCCGACCTGATGGTCCTGACCGGCAACTGCGCCCTGGAATCGATGGGGCTCAAAACCTTCGGATTCGCCGGCGGCCGCGCCGATGTCTGGGAGCCCGAAGAGGACATTAGCTGGGGTCCCGAGAACACCTGGCTTGGCGACAATCGCTACAGAGGCGACCGTGAACTGGCGCACCCTCTGGGCGCCGTCCAGATGGGCCTGATCTATGTCAATCCGGAGGGGCCAAACGGCGCGCCCGATCCGCTGGGTTCGGCCAGGGACATCCGCGAAACCTTCGCCCGCATGGCAATGAATGACGAGGAGACGGTCGCCCTGATCGCCGGTGGGCACACCTTCGGCAAAACCCATGGCGCCGCCGATCCCCAGCAGTATGTCGGCCCCGAACCCGAGGGCGCGGGCATCGAGGAGCAAGGGCTGGGCTGGAAAAACGGCTTCGGCGACGGCAAGGGCGTCAACACGATCACCAGCGGGTTGGAAGGCGCATGGACCACCAACCCGGTGAAGTGGGACAACAACTACTTCGATAACCTGTTCGGCTATGAGTGGGAGCTTACCAAAAGCCCGGCCGGCGCCCACCAGTGGACGCCCAAGGACCCGTCCGCGGCCGGTTCCGTGCCCGACGCCCACGATCCGTCGAGGCGGCACGCGCCGATGATGCTGACGACCGACCTCGCCCTGAAGATGGACCCGAACTATGGGCCGATCTCCAAGCGTTTCCGCGAGGACCCCCAGGCATTCGCGGACGCCTTCGCCAAGGCCTGGTTCAAACTGACCCACCGCGACATGGGCCCCATCGCGCGCTATCTCGGCCAGCTGGTCCCGGCCGAACCTCAGCTGTGGCAAGACCCGATTCCCGCCGCGGATCACCAATTGATCGACGAGCGGGACATCGCCGACCTGAAGGACAAGATTCTCTCGTCTGGACTGTCGGTCTGCCAGTTGGTCTCCACCGCCTGGGCCTCGGTGGCGACCTTCCGTGGTTCCGACAAGCGCGGCGGCGCCAACGGCGGGCGCCTTCGCCTCGCGCCGCAGAAGGATTGGGAGGTCAATCAGCCGGAACAGTTGGCGACGGTGCTGCGGGCGCTCGAAGCAATCCAACAGGATTTCAACAGTTCGCGGTCCGACGGTAAAAAAGTCTCCCTCGCCGACCTGATCGTCCTTGCTGGCGGCGCGGCAGTCGAAAAGGCCGCGAGGAACGGCGGGCACGACGTCCAGGTCGTTTTTTTGCCTGGGCGCGCTGACGCCTCCCAGGATCAAACCGACGTCCACTCGTTTGGCGTGCTCGAACCGACCGCCGATGGCTTCCGCAATTATCTGCGGGACGGCGTCCGGACATCGGCGGAGAAGTTGCTGGTCGACAAGGCGCAGTTGCTGACGCTGACCGCGCCTGAGATGACGGTGCTTGTCGGCGGCATGCGCGCCCTTAACGCCAATACCGGGCAATCTGAACTAGGCGTGCTCACAAAACGGCCCGGGACGTTGACCAACGACTTCTTCGTCAACCTGCTCGATATGGCCACCACGTGGAAGGCGTCGCCAGACTCCGAAAACCTGTTCGAAGGACATGACCGGGTGACGGGCGAACTCAAGTGGACCGCCTCGGCCGTCGACCTGGTATTCGGTTCCAATTCCCAGCTCCGCGCCGTCGCCGAAGTCTACGCTTGTGACGACGCCCAGGCGAAGTTCGTGCACGACTTCGTGGCGTCCTGGGAAAAGGTCATGAACCTCGACCGTTTCGACCTGGCCTGATCTCGCGTACGTTTCTCCTCCCCCGCTTGGCGGGGGAGGAGGCTTTACTTCCGGGCTTTGCGCGCCGCATATTTGGCGTCGCGCTTAGCCTTCTGTTCGGACTTGGTCAGGGCCTTGCGTTCCTTGCGCTCTCCGCGCTTGGCTTCCAGTTCGGCCAGGGCCTTGGCCTCGGCCTCCAGCCGCGCGGCTTCCTTTGCGTCAGCTCGCGCCTGGCGCACCGCTTCCAGTTCGCGAGCCTTGATCTCCTCGCGGCTCTCGAACACTTCTGCGACGATCGTGGGTTTGGGCTTGAGTTTTGCCAGCAGCGCCTTCTTGGCGTCTTGCCGCGCCGTGAGACGTTCGGCGAATCCAGTTTTCAACGGGTCTTTCATGGTTCCTTCGAGATGATGACCGGAGCGCACAATGACGAGCGGCGCATTCACGCCGTGTCGCTTGGCTACCGAGGGTCTCTCAAACCCCAGATCCGGCCGCGAAGCAACATCGCGCGGGATCATAATGCGCCGGATGGTGCTGGGTTGCGGCACTAAGCCGCCACGAACGCCCCGTGCAGGCTGACGGGCAGGGCGACTTCGGCGCGCCAGCTGCACAGCGGGCCGTTGGCGACGCGCAACGCGTCGAACACATGCAGCTCCGTCGCCTTGGCCGCCAGATTGACGCTCGGCGCCAGTAGCCAGCCGTCCAGCTCGCCTTTCGCCTCCGGCCGCGCCACGAACACAGCTTCCTCGACCATGTGGGCATGGCCGAAATCGAAACTGTCCGAGGCGCCTGTCTTCCAGTTGTGGGTCGCCAGGCCGTGGAACAGCGGCCCGCCGCCGTCGGCGGTGGCGTGGATGGTATGGGCGCGCGGCCAGCCCGACAG
>JANYFU010000550.1 GCA_025359665.1 Caulobacteraceae bacterium | reverse complement strand
CTTGCCGCCGACGCCTTGCAGCACCCGGCCGATAAAAGCCACGCCCGCAATGTCCTCCGGCCCCTGGTCGGCCGCGCCGCCACCGCCCACGGCCAGTTGACGCTTGGCGTCGGCGAGATCCTTTTCCAGTTTGCGGCGCTGGGCGTCGAGAGCGTCGACGCGCGCCGGGACCTCGGCCACCGGAATCTTGAACTGGTCTGCCAGGCCCCTGGCGACGGCGGCCTGGTCGAGCAGCCAGCGCCGGGCCGGTTCGCCGGTCAGGGCCTCGATCCGCCGCACACCCGCGGCGATCCCCTGTTCGGCGACGATCTTGAAGAGGCCGATGTCGCCGGTGCGCGCCACGTGGGTGCCGCCGCACAGCTCCACCGAATAGGTCCCCTCCCCCTCCAGGGCCCGGCCCAGGGCGAGCACCCGCACGCTGTCGCCGTATTTCTCGCCGAACAGCGCCATGGCCCCGGCTTCGATGGCCGCCTGGGGGGCCATTTCCCGGGTTTCGGCCGGAAGGTTCTGACGGATCACCGCATTGACATCGGCCTCGATGGCGTCGATCTCGGCGGGGGACAGCGGCGCCCCGTGACTGAAGTCGAACCGCATGCGGTCGCCATCGACCATCTGGCCCTTCTGAGACACATGGGCGCCCAGCACATCGCGCAGGGCGGCGTGGGCGAGGTGGGCGGCGGAGTGGTTGAGCCGCGTGCGGGCCCGCCGCCCGGCGTCGAGGGCGAGGCGGACGCGAATCCCCCCCTTCAGCGTTCCCCGGACGATCTTCAGCGTGTGAACATGCAGGTCGCCGGCCAGCTTCTGGGTGTCGGTGACCAGGGCGGCGCCGCCGTCCCACTCCGCCTCGCCCCGATCACCGGCCTGGCCGCCGCTCTCGGCATAGAAGGGGGTGACGTCGAAGAGGGCCTGGACGGTGCCGCCCGCCTGGGCGGCCTCGACCTCCCCGCCGCCCTCGACCAGGGCCAGGGTCTCGGCCGTGGCCTCGCTTTCGGCGTAGCCGATGAAGACGGTAGGGCCCAGGCGGTCGCGCAGGGCCAGCCAGACGGCGCCCTGGGCCTGCTGGCCGGAGCCCGCCCAGCTTTCCCGCGCCAGCGCCCGCTGGGCCGCCATGGCGGTGTCGAAACCGGCCAGGTCCACGGCTATGCCGCGCGGACGCACCGCGTCCTGGGTCAGATCGAGGGGAAAACCATAGGTGTCATAGAGCCTGAAGGCCGTCTCGCCGGAGAGGGTGTCGCCCTCGCCCAGGTGGGCCGTGGCCTCCTCCAGCAGGGCCATGCCCCGGCCGAGGGTGCGATGGAAGCGCTCCTCCTCCTGGCGCAGGGTGTCGGCGATGGTGGCTTCGGCGCGGCGCAGCTCCGGATAGGCCTCGCCCATTTCCGCCACCAGGGTGGGAACCAGGCGGTGCATGAGAGGCTCGGCCGCGCCCAGCAGGTGGGCGTGGCGCATGGCCCGGCGCATGATCCGCCGCAGCACATAGCCCCGTCCTTCGTTGGAAGGCGTCACGCCGTCGGCGATCAGGAAGGAGGTGGAGCGCAGGTGGTCGGCGATGACGCGATAGGAGGCGAGCCGTTCGCCGTCGGCCTTGACGCGCACGGCCGATTCCGCCGCCGCAATCAGGTTGCGGAAAAGATCGGTTTCGAAGACGCTATGAACGCCTTGCAACACGCAGGTGGTCCGCTCCAGGCCCATACCGGTGTCGATACAGGGCTTCGGAAGGCCGGCGCTGCGCCCGTCGGCGAACTGCTCGAACTGCATGAACACCAAGTTCCAGATCTCCACAAACCGGTCGCCGTCTTCGTCGGGCGATCCAGGGGGACCCCCGGCGACGTCTGGACCATGATCGTAGAAGATCTCGGTATTGGGACCGAAGGGGCCGGTGTCGCCCATCGACCACATATTCTCCTCGAGCCGCGCGATCCTGTCGTCGCCGAGACCGGCGATCCGCTTCCAGAGACTGGCGGCCTCTTCGTCGGAGGGATGGACGCTGACCATCAGGCGGTCTTTCGCGAGCCCAAGATCGCGCGTGACGAACGTCCAGGCATAGTCGATCGCCGCTTCCTTGAAGTAGTCGCCGAACGAGAAATTCCCCAGCATTTCAAAGAAGGTCAGGTGGCGCGCGGTATAGCCCACGTTGTCGAGGTCATTGTGCTTGCCCCCAGCGCGGACGCACTTTTGAGACGACGTCGCGCGAGGGGCCGGCGCGGTCTCGGCGCCGGTAAAGATGTTCTTGAACGGAACCATGCCGGCATTGACGAACATCAGCGTCGGATCGCTCTGGGGAACCAGCGGCGAGGAGGCGATGACGGCGTGGTCGCGCTGGGCGAAATAGTCCAGGAACTGGCGGCGGAGCTGGTTAACACTAGGCATGCTCGCCCTCTACCATCTTGTGACTAGGCGACAAAGAGGCGGCCCCAGGGGCAAGCAGAGCATCCGACATATTCAACGCGGAGGCGCAGAGGACGCGGAGGATCGCGGATCAGACCCCAGCCGAGTTCACGAGGCGTTTAAGACCAGTTCTGAGTTGGGGGACATTGAAATTGATCAGCAGCCCCAGACGCCGCCCCGAGAGGCGCAGATAGGTCAACAGCTGGGCTTCATGAATCGGCAGAAGCTGCTCGACGGCCTTGACCTCCACAATCACGCGGCTTTCGATGACAAGGTCGATGCGAAGCGCCCCATCGATGCGTTGGCCATCATAGTGGATGGGAAGGGCGACCTGCCGAGCCACCCTGAGCTCGCGTTTCGCGAGTTCTATGTCCAGGCAGCGCTCATAGATCAATTCCAACAGCCCTGGGCCGAGATTCCGGTGGACGGAAATAGCGCTGTCGACGATCAGACCGGAGATGCGGTTCAACTCGGGGCTTGGTTCCGGCAGCGCCGCGCCTCCGCGGTGAGAGCGCCCTATTCCTCTCCCGGTTCGGGCGAGCCGATCAACAGCTCTTCCTCGATCTTGGTGGAATTGCCGCGCACCTGGGCCTCGATCTGGTCGGCGATCTCGGGGTTGTTCTTGAGGAACTCCCGGGCGTTGTCGCGGCCCTGGCCGATGCGGGTGCTGTTCCAGGAGAACCACGCGCCGGACTTGTCGATCACCCCAGCCTTGACGCCAAGATCGATGATCTCGCCCAGCTTGGAGATGCCCTGGCCATACATGATGTCGAACTCGACTTCGCGGAACGGCGGGGCGACCTTGTTCTTCACCACCTTGACCCGGACATTGTTGCCGATGATCTCGTCGCGCACCTTCACCGACCCGGTCCGGCGAATGTCGAGGCGCACCGAGGCGTAGAACTTCAGCGCGTTGCCGCCGGTGGTGGTTTCCGGACTGCCGTACATCACCCCGATCTTCATGCGGATCTGGTTGATGAAGATCACCAGGGTGTGGGTCTTGGAGATCGAGGCTGTCAGCTTGCGCAGGGCCTGGCTCATCAGGCGCGCCTGAAGCCCGGGCAGGCTGTCGCCCATCTCGCCCTCGATTTCGGCCCGAGGCGTCAGGGCCGCCACCGAGTCGATGACGATGATGTCCACCGCCCCCGACCGCACCAGGGTGTCGGTGATCTCCAGCGCCTGCTCGCCGGTGTCCGGCTGGGCGACCAGCAGGTCGTCGAGATTGACCCCCAGCTTGTGAGCGTAAGACGGGTCGAGCGCGTGCTCGGCGTCGATGAAGGCGGCGGTGCCGCCGGCCTTCTGGACCTCGGCCACCACGTGCAGGGCCAGGGTGGTCTTGCCGGAGCTTTCCGGACCATAGATCTCCACGACCCGGCCCTTGGGCAGGCCGCCGATGCCGAGCGCGATGTCGAGACCCAGGGAGCCGGTGTGCACCACCTCGATGTCGGCAATCTTGCCCTTGTCGCCCAGCTTCATCACCGAGCCTTTTCCAAAGGCTCTATCGATCTGCGTCAGCGCGGCCTCCAGAGCCCGCTGCTTGTCGCCTTCTTCTTTTCCCACCAGCCTCAACGCCATGTTGCTCATTTTTGATCCCGCCATTCTATCCCACGATTCCACGAGCGAAGCCGGACCATAGTGAATTTGCTAGACACCGGCCGATTTGCAGAGTCGTACCTGCTTTGTTCCATGTTCGCAAGATGTTCTTTTTCGTCTGGCTGAGGCCCCGCCGGGTAGGCGGCGTGACAATCCGTCGCGGAGGCGTTCCATGCGCGGCGTCGTCATGTCGATGTGTGCCGGTTTGATGAAATGATCGCGATATCCGAGGTCACTTTCGTTAAAGAGGTGCTTATATGAAGTATAGGTAAAATTTCTATTTTTGTATTAAGACGATTTGTCATCCCAAAATTTAATCATGTTGATTGACGTTATACATATATAGGCTGCTTGTAACGGTAATTGACATTAGTGATATTGTTGAAAACGCCGAAACAACTCCCGGCGGGTAGTCAGTCTAGCGTAAGGGTGGGAACATAGTGACTCGTGGGTCTGGGAGCATGACGCTGGCGGCTTTGGCCGCCTTGCCGGTCACGGGGACACTGTTCTACGGCGCGGCCGCCACACTGAAGAGCGCCCTTCCGTCGGCAGGGACCCTGGCGCCGGCTTCGGCGGCGAGATTCCTCACCCAGGCGACGTTCGGGCCGAGCGACGCGTCGATCGCCAATGCGCGGAGTCTGGGGTATCCCGCCTGGATAGCCCAGCAGGAAGCGATCCCACCCAGCCCAACCACCCTGA
>JANYFU010000524.1 GCA_025359665.1 Caulobacteraceae bacterium | reverse complement strand
CCAGCTTCCCGGCGGTTTCTTTCCGCATGGGCTGAGGGGGATGTGGATGGCGGTGATCCTGGGGCTGCTGTCGTTCGTCGGCATCGAGGTGATCGCGGTGACCTCCGGCGAGGCGGTGGACCCGAAAACCACCATCCCCGCGGCCCTGCGCACCACGGCCTTGCGGATCTTCCTGTTCTACGTGCTCGCGCTCGGCGTCGTGGCGGCCCTGATCCCCTGGACCCAGACGGGCGGCAGCGTGACGGTGACGCAGAGCCCGTTCGTCAAGGTGTTGGCCCGGACCGGCGTTCCGCAAGCCGCCGGCCTGATGAACTTCGTCATCGTCAGCGCCGCCCTGTCGGGCATGAACACCAATGTCTATCTGTGCTCGCGAATGCTGTTTTCCCTGTCGCGGGGCGGCTATGCGCCGCGCTTCCTGGGCCGCTTGAGCAACGCGGGAAGCCCGGTGGCCGCGACCCTGCTGTCGGGGGCCTGCATCCTGATGGCCGCGGGCATGGCCCGGTTCACCCCCAAGGCCTACAGCTATCTGCAGGGCGTCGCGCTGTTCGGGGCCATCACCGTGTGGGTGCTGATCCTGGTCAGCCACCTGGCCTTCCGGCGCGCGCACAAGGCCGCCGACCTGCCGGTGCGCATGCCGCTATATCCGGTCATGCAGATCGCCGGCCTCGTCATACTGGGCGCGCTGCTGGTCACCATGGGACTGGACAACGACTGGAACCTGTCGTGGAAGGTCGGCGTACCGTGGCTGGTGCTGCTCAGCCTTGGCTATTTCCTGTGGAAGAGAAGCGCGATGAAAACAATGGCGCACGGTGATGTCGATGCCTGAGACCGTCCGCCTGCCGACCGCCGCCGAGGTCGAAGCGGCCCGCGCCAACATCGTCGGGGTCGCGCGGCGCACTCCGCTGTGGCGACTGGACGTGGATATCCCCGGCGTGCGCATCCACCTGAAGCTGGAAAACCTGCAGCCGCTGGGCTCGTTCAAGATCCGCGCGGCGGTCAACGCGATCAAGGCGGTGGGCGAGGACGCGGTGCGCGGCGGCATCGTTTCGGCCAGCGCTGGCAACTTCGGCCTGGGCCTGGCCCACGCGGCGCGGCGGATCGGCGCGCCGGTGACCATCGTGGTTCCCGACGGCTCGGCCGCCACCAAGGGCGCGGCGCTGGAGGCGCTGGGCGCCCGGGTGATCCGCGTGCCGTTCGACGACTGGTGGCAAGTGCTGACGACGCGGCGGTTCGACGGCGCGGAGGGCGTGTTTTTTCACCCGGTGGCCGAATCGGCGGTGGTGGCCGGCAACGCCACCATCGGCGCCGAGCTGCTGGAAGACCTGGACGCCTTCGACACCGTGATCGTCCCGTTCGGCGGCGGCGGCCTGGTCAGCGGCATCGGCTCGGTGATGCGGCGCGAGCGACCCGCAACACGGATGATGGTGGTCGAATCTCAGGCCTCGCAGCCGGCGGCGGCGGCGCTGGCGGCGGGGCGGCCGACGACGGTCAAGCACGACCAGAGCTTCGTCGACGGCATGGGCAGCACCACGGTGCTGGAGGCCATGTGGCCGCTGGTGCGCGAGACCGTGGACGAGGCGCTATGTGTCTCCTTCGCCGAGATCGCCGCGGCCATCCGCCTGCTGGCCGTCAAGCACCATATCATCACCGAAGGGGCCGGAGCCGCCGCCCTGGCCGCGGCGATGTCCGGCCGGGCGGGCGAAGGCGACATCGTCTGCATCATCTCGGGGGGAAATATCGACGCCTCGAAACTGGGCGCGATCCTCAATGGCCAGGACCCGTTCTGACCGATGATCCGGGCCGATGAACTGAACCGGGTGATCTTCGGCTGCGGCAACTTCGGTGGGCTGGGCTCATCTCCGACCTTGCGCGACAAGGGCGACGGCCGGGAACGAGCCCTGGCGTTGCTGGACCAGGCGCGCGCGATCGGCTTCACGCGCTTCGACACCGCCAACACCTATGGCGGCGGCGTCAGCGAGACCGTGCTTGGCGCCTGGCTGAAGGACCAGGGACCCGACTTCCGGTCCCGGATCGAGATCGCCACCAAGGTCGGCAACCCCAACGGCTGTCCGGAGGGCGAGCGGCCGCTGAGCCGCGCCCAGGTCGCCTATCACCTCGATGAGTCGCTGCGCCGCCTGGGGATCGACCGCATCGACCTCTACTATCTGCATGAGTTCGACTCCCTGACGCCGCTGGAGGAGACCCTGGAGGCGCTGGACCGGGCGCTGGCGGCGGGGAAGATCGCCAGTTTCGGCGTTTCCAACGCCACGATCGCCGACCTGAAGGCCGTCCTGGCCCTTACCACCGGGGTGCTTCGGCGCGCTTTTACCCACGTCCAGAACGGGTTCAATCGGCTTGAGACCGGAGACTTGGCCGAGGTGATCCCGCTGAGCCGGGCCGAGGGCCTGCGCTACGTCGCCTTCAGCCCGCTGGCGGGCGGGTTGCTGACCGGAAAATACGCATCGGGTGGCAAGGCCGGCGCGGGAACGCGATTGGGCGACGCGCCGGGCTTCTTCGATCACCTGCTAACGCCCGCGAGCTTCGAGGCCATCGATGAATTGCGGCGCCGGGCGAGCGAAAACGGCTGGACCATAGCCGGCGCGGCCCTGCGTTTCATATTGGACACCCAGGGAGTCGATTCCCTGATCATCGCGCCACGCTCCGCCGAGCAGTTCGCGGGCTACGGAATCGTGGGACTGTAGTGGAGTAAATTCGATATCTGATTGCGGCGCCGGCGATCTTGGGCGAGCTCCGGGAGGGGCGCTTCTCTTCCCCCTCTGGGGGAAGTCCGGCGGAGCC
>JANYFU010000509.1 GCA_025359665.1 Caulobacteraceae bacterium | reverse complement strand
CGCTCGAATGCGCGGTCTTCAATGCGTTTGCGACGTTCTGCGACTCGGTCGGTCGCTTTGCCGAGGCCCGCTCGTACTACGAGCGCGCGCTCCGGATCGCGCAGGCGGCCGGTGAACGCCGCTGGGAAGGCGGCTCCGCCGGCAACCTGGCGCAGTTTCTCAGTGGCCAAGGCAAGTCGGCCGAGGCGAGGCCGCTCTTCGCGCGAGCGATCGCCATTGCGCGCGAAATGGGCGACCGACAGTGGGAGGCCAACGCGCGCTGCAATCTGGGGCTGCTGCACTTCGCGGAGGGGCGCCCCGGCGAAGCCCGGGCCGAACTCGAAGCGACGCTGTCGACGGCGCTGGAACTGGGCCACGTGCGCCTGTCGTCGATCGTGCAGTGCAATCTGGGGCTGGTCGCCGAAGCCCTCGGGCAACCCGCGGCGGCCCGCGCGTATCACGAGTCGGCCCTTGCGATTGCGCGCGACCTCGGCGACCGTCGCTCCGAAGGGCAGTTCCTGACCTACCTCGGGCTCCTGCATGCCCGGGAGGGCAAAACCGACGAAGGACGGATCTGCCTTGACCTCGGCGAAGCGCGCTTGCGCGCAGCCTCCGACCGCGTCAGCTTGGGCATTCTGCTGTGCGCACGCGCCGAAACCGAACACCGCGCCCGGAACGCAGCCGCGGCCGAAGGCGCGCTGGCCCAAGCCTCGGCGTTGGCCGGCGAGTTGCCGGACGTCGGCCCAAACTCCGAGTTCGGGCAAGCGCTGGGGCGGACGCGCCAGTTGTTCAACGCGGTGGTGTGAGAGCCGATGGGCGCGGCGTCACTGCGCCGTGATTCCGGTCATGGCACGACCGAGCACAACACGATCGACTCTGCCAATATCGAGACGCTCTCTCCGCCGTAGTTGGCGATCATTGGATCGCACTTCCACGTCACATTCGGGGTCGCGGTTGCACGAAAGTAGACCGTGTACTTCCAGTCGGACTCGACGCTGGAATCGAAGCACCAGCCGAACTCGTCACTTCCGTTGGTGTACGACGCCACCGGGCCGGATGGCGGTGTGTCGACGACCACGCCCACTGTAGCGAACACATAGCCTGCGGTCTGGAGCTTCCAGTTCGCGCCAGCCTTGTTCTTGCCTATCTTGACCTTGCGTTCGACCTTGATCGCGGCTTGGGTGGCCGAGACGATCGTGATGTCCTTGATCTTCACATCCGTCACGTTGCTGCCGCACGCGGCGGGCGCGGTCGCAGGAGTCATCGCCGCGTCCCGTCGTCCCGTCTTCGGCGGCTCGTTGGTCGCGCACGCCCCGACGGCGGCGCTCAGCGCGACCGTGGCCCACAGCTGAATCAATCGGCTCATGTGACGCTCCCCATTGATGGGCCTGCTGCCGGCGACACGAAGCGCGCTCGGGTCGGATTCAGGCTCGTCGCATCATGCGCAAGAACTGCGGGCTTGTCGAGCCGGCAAGGCGCAGCGCGCGGCCGTTCGCGCTCAACTCTTTTTTTCCACATGCCCCCCGAACTGGAACCGCATCGCGCTCAGGATGCGGTTCTGAAACTCCGCCTCGCCGCGTGAGCTGAAGCGCGAATACAGCGCCGCCGTCAGCACCGGCGCCGGCACGGCCTCGTCGATCGCGGCCTGGATGGTCCAGCGCCCTTCGCCCGAATCCGACACGCGGCCGCCGAACTTGGCGAGTTGCGGGTCCTCGTTCAGCGCATTCGCCGTCAGGTCGAGCAGCCACGAGGCAATCACGCTGCCGCGGCGCCAGACCTCGGCGATGTCGTGCAGCGGCATGTCGTACTGGTAGTTCCCGGGGTCGCGCATCGGCGTGGTCTCGGCGTCGACCGCGTGCGTCGCACTGCCGATGTTCGCGCCCTTCAGGATGGCGAGGCCCTCGGCATACGCCGCCATCATTCCGTACTCGATGCCGTTGTGGACCATCTTGACGAAGTGTCCGGCGCCGGAGGGGCCGGCGTGGATGTAGCCTCGCTCGACGCGGGATACATCGCCCTCGCGGCCCGGCGTGCGCCCGATCTCGCCCTCGCCTGGCGCCAGCGCCGCGAAGATCGGGTCGAGGTGCTCCACGGCCGGATCGGGGCCGCCGATCATCATGCAATAGCCGCGCTCGATGCCCCAGACGCCGCCCGAGGTGCCGCAGTCGACATATTGGATGCCCTTCGCCGCCAGGGTCTTGGCGCGGCGAATGTCGTCCTTGTAGTAGGAATTTCCACCATCGATGAGGATGTCGTCCGGCTCCAGCAAGTCAGCGAGTTCATCCACCGCCTGCTCGGTGGCTTCGCCCGCAGGCAGCATCAACCAGATGGCGCGCGGCCGCTGATCCAGAGCTTTCACGACATCGGCCAGCGAAGCAGCGGCGACCGCGCCATATTTGGCGTAGGCCTCTCGCGTCTCGGCGCTACGGGCGTAGACCACGCACTCATGTCCAGCCTTCATCAGTCGGCGGGACATCGCGCCTCCCATCCTGCCCAGACCGATCATCCCGATCCGCATTGGTGTCGCTCCTTCAGAGTTGAATTCGACTCAGGTCCGCCCCGAGTTCCTGGCGATCTGGTCCCTCGCCGCGGCGAGCACCGCCTCGGCGGTGAAGCCGAAATTGGTCATCAAATCTCCGATCGGCGCCGAAGCGCCGAAGGTCCGCATGCCGATCCGGGCGCCCGCCCGGCCGGCATAGCGATCCCACCCTATCACCGAGCCCGCCTCGACCGACACCCGGGCGGTGACCTCGGGTGGGAGCACACGGTCCTGATAGGCCTCGTCCTGCCGCTCGAACAACTCCCACGAGGGCATGCTGACGACCCTCGCTTCGACGCCCTCAAGTTCAAGCTGGTGATAGGCCTCGACACAGAGCGCAAGCTCAGCGCCGGAGCCGATCAGGATCACCGCCGGCGACCTGGTCTCATCGCCGGCGAGCATATAGGCCCCGCGCGCCACACCCGCCGCCGAGCCATACCGCTGTCGGTCTAGCGTGGGCATGGCTTGGCGGCTCAACACCAGGCATGCCGGTTCAGCGGCCAGACCAACGATCACGCGCCACGCCTCGACGACCTCGTTGGCGTCGCCGGGCCGCAGGGTGGTCAGGCCGGGAACGGCGCGCAGGGCGACCAATTGTTCGACGGGCTGGTGCGTTGGGCCGTCTTGCCCAAGGCCGATAGAGTCGTGAGTGAAGATGCAGACCACCGGCAATTCCATCAGCGCGCTCAGGCGAATGGCCGGCTTCATATAGTCGGAGAAGATCAGGAAGGTCGAGCCGAAGGCGCGGATCTTGGACAGCGCCAGCCCGTTGAGGACGGCGCCCATCGCGTGTTCGCGGATGCCGAAGTGCAGATTGCGGCCACCGGGGTGTCCGGTCTGGAATTCGCCCGCGGCCTCGAAGGTCAGGTTGGTCTTGGTCGAAGGCGCGAGATCGGCCGCGCCACCGATCAGCCAGGGATAGCGCGCCGCGATGGCGTTCAGCACCGTGGCCGACGACTCGCGGGTCGCGAGGCCCTTGCCGTCGGCGGGAAAACTTGGCAGGTCGGCGTCCCAGCCCTCGGGTAGATCGCCCGCCTGCATACGATCGAATTGGTCGGCGATGTCGGGGTAGGTGGCCCGATAAGCCTCGAAATCCTTCAGCCAATCGGCGCGAAGCCGCTGGCCGCGCTCGCCGACGCCCACGTCGAAGTGCTCGCGCACGCCGTCCGGCACGAGAAAGGCGGAATCCTCTGGCCAGTCGTAGGCGCGCTTGGCCAGCCGAATTTCTTCCACGCCCAACGGTTCGCCATGCGCCGAGGCGGTGTCCTGTTTGTGCGGCGCGCCGTAACCGATGACGCTGTTGACGATGATCAGGGTGGGAACCTCGCTAGCCGCGCGGAACGCCTCGATCGCCTGGGCGACGCGTTCAGTGTCGTTGGCGTCGCCGACATGCTCGACGTTCCAGCCATAGGCCTTGAACCGGGCCGCCACGTCGTCGCTGAATGCTAGGTCGGTATGGCCTTCGATGGTTATGCGGTTGCTGTCGTAGATCCAGCAGAGATTGCCCAGCATCAGATGCCCGGCCAGCGAGGCGGCCTCGTTGCTGACGCCCTCCATCATGTCGCCATCGCCGCACAGGACGAAGACGTCATGGTCGAACACGGTGAAGTCCGGCCGGTTGAAGTGCTTCGCAAGCCAGCGCTCCGCCATCGCCATGCCGACGCTCATCCCGCAGCCCTGGCCCAGAGGGCCGGTGGTCGCCTCGACGCCGGCCGTGTGGCCATACTCGGGATGGCCAGGGCAGCGACTGCCTAGCTGCCGGAAGTTTTCGATGTCGTCGAGCGACACTGCTTTCACCCCCGCCAGATGCAGAATGGAATAAAGCAGCATCGACGCGTGGCCATTCGAGAGCACGAAGCGGTCGCGATTGGGCCAGGCGGGATCCTTGGGATCGAAGCGCAGGAACTTTTGCCAAAGCGTGTAGGCCACTGGCGCCAGAGCCATCGGCGTCCCCGGATGGCCAGAATCGGCCCGTTGCACGGCGTCCATGGACAGCGTGCGGATCGTGTCGATGCAGAGCTGGTCGAGTTCGACGGCCTTGGCGGCGGGTAGGACTGTCATGCGTGCCCAAACGCGCGGGGCCGAAGATCGCTCCATCACTCACCTGGCGTTTGAAGCCCCGGAACAAAGCGCCCAGGTGTGTGCCCGGCGATCTGTTCGTCCTTTCGCGAAGGCATGGGCGAGTATGCGGCGGCGGAACGCGGCGCCGCCGCCTTCCTGGATGGCGCCTGGCGTTTCCGGCGAGACGTGACTTGGCGCGCCGCTGGGCCAGGAACACTGGCGAAACAACCGGCGCGGACCGTTCCGGTCACGCTCGATGGCAGGGTAGCGCTCGGTGTAGGAGCCTTCGAGGTAGGTGTTTGCCAGCAAGCCCGGGCCACATGTCCGGGACCGATAACATAGATCATGTTCAGACCGTGCTCGACGATCAATCTGTTGAGGTGAACACAGAGAAAATTCAGCCCCGGTGTCGTTCCCCAGTGGCCAAGCAGTCGGGGTTTGATGTGGTCGATCGTCAGAGGAGATTCCAGTAGAGGATTGTCCTTGAGGTAAATCTGCCCCGCCGAGATATAGTTGGCCGCCCGCCAATAGGCGTTCATCTTCCGCAAGAGCTCGGACGTAAGGGGTACGGTCATGATGAGTCCGGAACGGCGGTCGTCGGCAGGGTTTCGGGCACATCCAGGCGCGCGACGCCGATCCGGTCATCCGCCATCCCGTAGTAGATATCGAATCGATCCGGCGTTCCGAGATCGTCCCGGCGATCGATCCCCGTTGGAAAGACCACCGCGTCTATTGTTCCGTGACACTCCAGGGCGCCCTCCGGAACCAGGACGGGCTCTGGCGAGCGATAGAGAATCCGCAGCGGATGTTCCTTCGAGAGCACCATCACACCGGCCGAATAGGCCATTTTGCGACCACCGGCCGTAACCCCGGGGAGGTCATGCACACCATGATAGACGATCAGCGATCCGTGACGGCAAAGTATGGGCGGCGCGCCCCCTCCGATCTTGAGCCGCTCCCATGCCGCCACAGGGGAGGCCAAGCGATGATGGGCGCCAAACGGGTGGACACCTGGGGTCTCGCCCGGGGCGGTCATGCCGCAATAGGATATCCAGATGCTCTCCAGATCGAGATCCGGCACGCTGGACCTCGGGCGATGAACGGTTTCTTCAGGCCGAGTACCCCTGAACAGCGGACGGTGCAGCAAAGCAACGGTTGGTTGGCCACCTGGTCCGGGCACCGCCCAGGGAAATACGCTGGCGTCCTTATTGGCGATGTCTTCGAAAGCAATGCCCTTGTACGGTCTGAACGTTGCAAGTCCAAGGCGGCGCCAGCCAAACAGATCGTCAGACACCGCCAGAGCTATTCGGGGACCCCGCCGCGAAAGGGCGGTATAGGTCATCACATACAGATTCAGAGGTTCGAGGAAACTGATGCGCGGATCCTCGCATCCACCACCCGTTTCCGTCAGTTCATACTCGGCCTCCGGTTCGAGCGCCACGCCCAAGCGCTCGACGCCGGTCGGGTCGCCGGAGGGACCGAACAGCACGCGCGCGATGCCGATGCGCGAATAGTTGCCGCGCGCAACAATCCTGGGAAAGAGATACAGCTGCCCGTCGCGACCCCGTGTGGCGGCGGGATTCAGCACACCCTCGACCTCATGCGGATCGCCCGACTGGGGTTCCATGATCATGCCCAGACGCTTCATCTGGAAGTCCGACATGGGTGCTATCCGGCCTCGACGCAGGCGAGGATGGTTTCAATGACACGCTTGGTTTCCTCTGGGTCGCGCACTTTGATGCACGTCACGCCAGCCGTTTTTGCCGGATAGTCATTCCCGCCGGGAAAGATCGCATCGCCGATGAACAGCATGTCGTCGATGGCGATTCCAAGTGTCTCGTGGAGTTTCTTGATCCCATAAGCCTTGTCGATGCCGCGCTTGGTGACATCGATCGAAGTGGCGCCGCCCAGTTGGACGGAGAATTCCGGAATCAGTTTTTCGAGCAACGGCTTGATGATTTTGCGTTTGGTGAAATCCGGATCCCAGGTCTTCTTCTGGGCCAAGGGCGCGTCCTGACCGAGAGCCGACAGGGTGATCTGGCTGCCGCGGTCTTCGATAACCTCGCCCCAGTGCTTCTCGGTCTTAAAGCCAGAGGTCTCCAACGTGCTTTTCAGCGCGGCGATGATCTTGGCTTTTTGCTGGTTGGTGAAGTCTTCGGCATAGAGTTTGTTCCACCTCCCGTCATACGAATAGAACTTGGTTCCGCAGGTGGGCAGTATCGACAGGGCCTCGAGACGCGCGTCGGGGGGGAGCTTGGCTAGCACTTGTTTCTCGAATTGCGGCCAGGCGCCGCCCGAAATGACGGCGACCTTGACGGCCTTGAGCAGCCGTCCGAACAGCGCGCTCATTTCCGCGTCGAGCGGCGACTTGCTTTCCGCAAGCGTGCCGTCGAGGTCGAAGATGATGAGATCCTTCATGGCTGGCGCGGGACGGCGATTTCGAGCACCGTGATCTCGCCCTCGGGTCGAAGGCGGCAAACGCCCACGCAGGCCGGCAACAGCGTCACACCGCCCTTCTCCAAATCGAAGCCGGCGTCCTGGTATTCGATGAGGCCTTTACCATCGAGGCACACCAGGATTCTCGGCTCATCGTCGGCGCCGACCAAGAACGGAGCCGCGCTCCAGACGCGCCACAGCGTGAAATACGGACAGCTCAGGATGCGCTCGCGCGGGCCGGACGCGTGTTCCTCGGCCACTGGCTCGGCCGGTCTAGTGACGCCCTGGGCGAAATCGACACAGGCCAGCGCCTGTTCGACCTGTAGCGGTCGCGCCTTGCCCGTCTTGGGATCAACATGGCCCCAATCGTAGAGCCGGAACGTGACATCGCTGTTTTCCTGCACTTCGAACACCACGACACCATCCCCTAGGGAATGAACGGTCCCCGCTTCGACAAGGACGCCCTGCCCGGCGGCGGGCGCGAAACTCGCCAGGGACTCATCCACATTCCGCTCGGATAGGGAGCGCAGATCGTCGGCGGTCACACCCGGCTTCAGACCAGCGTAGACCCGGCTGCCGGGGTCGGCTTCAAGAACGACCCAGGCCTCGGTCTTCCCCGACTCCCCGATGGGAATCAGGCTCGCTCTGGTGTCGGAGGGGTGGACCTGAACCGACAGCATCTTGCGGACATCAAGGAACTTCAGGAGCAGGGGAAAGTGCGCGAAGCGTCCGGCCAGAGCGCCGAGCATCCGGTCTGGCGCCTGTTCAATCAATTGCCTGAGGGTGTGGCCTTCGAGCGGTCCGTTAGCTACGCGGCTGCATTGGTCATCTCGGTCGCTGAGCAGCCACGACTCGCCGATCGGGCCATCGCCGGGCAGGGGTGTCTTCGACCAATTCGACAGCCGCCTTCCGCCCCATAGCCTGTATTGATGGAGCGGGACAAAGCTCAGCGGATACAGCGGCGGTTCGGGCATGCTTGTGCCTAACCGCTGTTCGCCTGGTTCGTTCCACGCCGCGCCGCGCGGCGGCGCTTCAGTTCAATCGGGGCGGCGTCTTACCGGCCGGCAAATTGCGCGGGACGTTTCTGCAGGAACGCCTGCACGCCCTCGATGAAGTCGTCGCTTTTGCCGGCGATGTTCTGGGTCGCGGCTTCGTCCGCCAGCTGGTCGTCGAATTGGGTGTCCAGGCTACGCCACATCAGCTTGCGGATCAGGCCGAGAGATTTCGGACCCTTGGCCAGTTCGAGAGCGATCTTGCCCGCCTCGGCCAGCAGGTCGGCGTCGGGAACAACGCGGTTGATAAGGCCCCATTCCAGCGCTTTGGCGGCGGGGACGCGATCACCCATCAGGGTCATCTCCATGGCCCGGGCGCGACCGATCATGCGGGGCAGCAGATAGGTTGAGCCACCATCGGGAACCAGGCCGATGCGGCGGAAGGCCTGCATGAAATAGGCGCTTTCACTGGCCACGATGATGTCGCCCATCAGCGCCATCGAACAGCCCACTCCAGCCGCCGCGCCGTTGACGGCGGTGACGATCGGCATCGGAAAATCGCGCAGCAGGGTGATGAAGGGATTGTAGTGGGTGATCAGCGCGCCGCCGGCGTTGGGCCTCCCGTCCGCTTCCGGCGCGCGTGCGGTTGCGCCGCCACCGGAGAGATTGGCCCCCGAACAGAAGCCCCGGCCTTCGCCGGTCAGGACCACGGCCCGCGCGCCGCTCTCGCCTGTCGCCACGCGGCCGAACGCGTCGGCGAGCTCGACGATCATATCGACGCCAGCGGCGTTCATGGTGGCGGGATCGGCCAGGGCGATGGTCGCCAGCCCGTCGGCGAACGACAGCTTGATCTTGGCGTAGGTCACTCGAAATCCTCCGAATTTGATTTTCGCGAAATCTAAAGCGGGGGACCTAGCGGAACGCCAGCGAAAATCACCGGCGCCGTCGATTGGATGTCGGGGCCTGACCCCTATCGTTTCGTGGCGGGCGCCTGGATCGGCCTGGCGAGGAAGGCCGGCAGGTCGGCGCCGAAACCCACCACGCGACGGTCGTCTTCATCGCGTTCGGCCACCGGCTGAACGCCGCGCGTTCGTTCGGGGGCCACCCGGGAGGGTGATTCCGTGCGTTCAGGGCGTTCCGGGCGGCGCGGTCGTTCGTTCCGTTCGGGCCGGGCCATCGGCTCCGCCGCCGGGACGATTGCGGGCGTGACAGCGCCTTCCGTTGGCGCGGTGTTGCGTGGCCGGCGTTCGCGGCGACCGCGGGTTCTGGGCTCTCCTCCACCTTCGCCGTTGGCGACGGTGGGGCGCGCCGGGCTGGGGGTTGAGAGCTCGACGGGTATGGCGGAAAGGTCGGGAACCAGGGGCTCCATCGACGCGACCGAAGTTTCCGAGGCCGGACGGCCGCGCGAGC
>JANYFU010000505.1 GCA_025359665.1 Caulobacteraceae bacterium | reverse complement strand
TCCTGCAGACCTACAACGCCTCGACGGCCAGCCCGACATTGTTCCTCTATGATCCCCAGCAACCGTTCAGCACGGCCTTCGGTCTGCCGCTGGGTCCGAATGCGGCATAGGTATTGTTGGTCTGGACATCGGTGGGCTTGGTCGGACCCAGCGGCAGACCGAAGGCCGTGCTGAACGGTTGCTGGGGATCATAGAGGAACAATGTCGGGCTGGCCGTCGAGGCGTTGTAGGTCTGCAGGAACTGGTCCCAGGTGTCGTCATGCTGATAGTTGCCGCCGACGGTCCATGAGCCCTTGCCGTTGAACTTACCCGAGACGCGCAGTTCCTGGTAGATGCTGGTGATCTTGCCATGCTGGAGCGACTGGTAGTCCTGGATCGCCATACCCGAGCCGTCGATCGCCGCGTGACGGCTGAAACGCTCGAACGAGGTCATTGAGGTGACCGACATGTCATTGCCGAGATCGTAGTCCATCCGTAGAGAGCCGCTGAAGAAGGTGTTGTTCTTGCGTAGCGGCTCGCAACTGGTCGGCTGCCCGCCCTGAACGACCGTCGAGCCGGGCCCCTGGGATTCGAAGACACCCGGCAGATTGGTCGGAACCTGAGGTCCGGTTCCGGAAACCGCGCCGGTCTGGTTGGCGATCGGGTCATAGGGACTGTTGTTGACGCAGGAGTTCCAGCCTGCCGCCTGGTTGTCGTGCGGGGCCAGCGGATAGTTGCGGATGCCCGGGGCCAGCGGCGACAGTGGGCTCAGTTCGGCGATGCCATAGAGCTGACCCGCCTGCGTGGCGCCCTTGTCCTGCCAAGCGCTCAACGTCAGCAGGGCCTTGAATTTGCTGGTTGGCTCCCACAGCGCCGAGGCGCGGGTATTCAGAAAGTCCTTGCCGCCCAGCACCTGGCTCGCCGTCGGGCCGTAGCCGTGCTGCCATTCGCCACTCTTGTTGTACCGGCCGGCCAAGCGGACAGCCAGGGTGTCGTTGACGGGCAGGTTCACGAAGGCGGAGATATCAGCGTCGTTAAAGCGGGCGTAGGTCGCGTTGACACCCATATCGAAAACGTGGCCCGGCTTGTTGGCCACATAGTTGATCGCGCCACCGGTGGCGTTTTCACCAAACAGAGTGCCTTGCGGACCCTTGAGCACTTCAACCCGCTGCAGGTCGAGAGTGGCGCCGTTGGTGAGGGCGGAGAAGGGCAGCGGCGCTTCATCAAGATAGACGCTGACGGTCGGGTTGCCGGCCAGGGAGGTGTCCTGGAAACCGACACCGCGAATCGTGAAGACGTTGGTGCCGTAATAGTTCGGCGTGGACTGAAAGCCCGGAACGATCTTCTGCAGATCCTCGGTGCTGGTGATGCCCAGTTTCTGCAGCTTATCGCCGCTGGCGGCCTGGATCGACAAGCCGACGTTCTGGATGCTCTCTTCGCGCTTCTGCGCGGTGACCACCAGTTCGTTGATTCCGCCTCCTTCGTTTGCCGCGGCCGCCGCGTCAGCGGCGGCAGCCGCATAGACCGGCGCCGATTGAATCGCGAAAATAGCGGCCGCGGCCGCCGCGCCGAACAGCGCTAGCTTTTTAGATGACAAGACGTTTCCTCCTCCTAAAGACCTCGGTTCGCCGAAGCCGATGTATCGCCAGTCCGCGAGTTGGGTGCGAAGCGCGCCCGGCTCTGGCTGGTTCTGTGTTCAAGGGGGAAAATAGATCGTGTTATAGGATCATGTCCAGCCGCCTTGATCACACACGGGCGGCCGCGATCGGATGGCCGCCGCACTGACACATATCGGCAACAGCCCGATCAGGCCGGGGCGGCCAGCGACGCCTGCGTCTCCAGGACCCGCGCCCGCAACGGGCCACGCCAATCGTCGGCGGCGGCCCCGAGCAGAATCAACGCGTAGCCGTGCCGGGCCATGGCGCCGAGCCGCGCGGGACTGATCTCGCCAACTACCCAGTCGAACATCACCGACCGCAGCACCGATTCGAGATGGCGCAATAGCAGGTCGGGATCAACCTCGCTGGCGATCGCTCCGGAGCGGACCGCGCCCAGAACCAAGCCGCGCCAGAAAGCGTCGCGTTTGGGGTTGAGGATCTCGCCGCGCACCCCGTCGGAGGTGTCGAATACCGCCGACCACAGGGTCCGATAGAATGCGGGGTCACCAACATAGAATTGCAGGGAAAGGTCGAGGGCGGCGAAGATGCTCTCAAGCGGGTCGACGGCCTGAAGGGTAGAAAAGCGTTCCTGAAACTCGCGCACGTCCTGCAGCACCGCCACGACGATCGCCCGTTTCGACCCGAACAGATTATACGGCGTCGCCAGGCTGACTCCGGCCCTGGCGGCCAGGCCACGCATGGAGAGCCCGGCGTTGCCGGTTTCGCGAATCAGATCGCGCGCGGCCTGAATGATCTGGCGCCGACGTTCGGCCTTGCCGGCCTCGCGGCGGCTCAAGGGTTGTGTCGCCAGAACGGCCGTCGGACTCAAACCGGTGATCTCCTGATCGGCCCCGCGGGGGCCACACACCACCCGCGATGGCCTCAGCATAATCGACAGTGGCAGGAGTTTAGAACGTGTTCAAGCTTCCCACCAAACCTACGACCGTTTCTGTCGCAGGCCCTGCTTAGACGTAATTTCACGTTCAAGCCCAGGAGCCTAACCAATGGCCGCCTTCATCGCCCGCCGCCCCCGCTTCAAGACCAACACCAGCCGCGGCAAGACCACCACCCGCCTGCGCCAGCCGCCCTCCGGCGCCCTGATCAACGCGGTTCTCGAATATGCCGACCTGCGCGACGACATGGGTGGCGGGCGGGTGATGCTACGCATCAGCCCCGCGAGGCTGTCTGAGCCCAAGGTGCGCAAGGGCCTGGGCGCGGACGCGGCGCGGCTGGGCGAGATGGCGATCATCTGGGACGAGCGCGACGACAGCGTGTTCCGCGTGCTCGACGGCGCGCCGCCCCCGCTGGCCGTGGTGGAACGCCCCGCCCCCACCGAAGACGACCATTTCGCCCTGACGCCGGCGGCGATGGAATATATCGCCGGGAGCCAGTCGCGCGGGCGAGGTTGACAGCCGTTTCTTTCCGTAGCGGCGCCACCGTAGAAAGGTGACAAGCCGAACGAGGAAAAGCCATGTCGACCACCGCGCGTCATCTTCGCATCGCCGTGATCGGGGCCGGAGCCTCCGGGATCATGGCGCTGATCAAGCTGCGGGAGGCCGGCTATGACGACGTGGTCGCCTTCGAGAAGGCCGGCGACCTGGGCGGCACCTGGCGGGACAATCGCTATCCCGGCCTGACCTGCGACGTGCCCTCCCTCGCCTATCGCTATTCCTTCGCGCCCAATCCGAACTGGAGCCGGGTGTGCGCGCCGGGGCCGGAGATCCTGGCCTATGTGCGCGGCGTCGCCGAGCGGCACGGGGTGGAGGGCCAGATCCGCTATGATAGCGAGGTGGTCCGGGCCGAATTCAGCGGCGGGCGCTGGGAGATCGAAACCGTCCAGGGCGCCCAGGGCGCCTTCGATGTGGTGATCACCGCCACGGGTGTGCTGCACCATCCGGTCTATCCCGATATCCCGGGTCTGGCCGACTTCGCCGGCGACTGTTTCCACACGTCGCGCTGGGATCAATCGGTCAGCCTGGCCGGCAAGCGGGTCGGGGTGATCGGCACGGGCTCGACGGCCACCCAGATCACCGCGGCGGTTGTCGACGAGGTGGCCCACTACAGCCTGTTCCAGCGCACGCCGCAGTGGATCATGCCGGCGCCCAACCCGGAATACACCGAGGATCAGACGGCCGAGTTCCAGGCGCGCCCGGAGCTGCTCGAGACCGAATACAAGCGCCTCAACGACCAGCAGGGCGTGGGGTTCGCCGACGCGGTGGTCGGCGAGAGCCCGGAGATGTACGCCAAGATCGACGCCTTTTGCCGGCAGAACCTGGCGACCGGCGTGCGCGACCCGGAGCTGCGCCGCAAACTGACCCCCGACTACAAGGTCGGTTGTAAGCGCCTGATCATCTCGGAAAACTTCTACGAGGCGATCCAGAAGCCGAACGCCGAACTGGTGACCGAAACTATCCAGCGCATCGAGGCGGGCGGGGTTCGCACCGCCGACGGGCGGTTGCATGAACTGGACGTGCTGGTGCTGGCCACCGGCTTCAACACCCACCAGTTCTTCCGGCCGATGACGGTCACGGGCCGCGGCGGCGTCGCCCTGGCCGACGCCTGGGCCGAGCGCAACGAGGGCTATATGTGCGTGGTGACGCCGGACTTCCCCAACTGGTTCATGATCGGCGGCCCCAACAGCCCGATCGGCAACTTCTCCTGGCTGGTCACGGCCGAAAACCAGCTTGGCTATGCGATGAAGCTGATGGACCGGCTGCGTTCCGACAACGCCCGGGAGATCGCCCCGAAACCGGAGGCTGCCCGCGCCTTCAACGAGGCCCTGATCGCCAAGCTGCCGGACACGGTCTGGGCCAGCGGCTGCAAGAGCTGGTACATCGACGGCCAGGGCCGCGTCGCCTCCTGGCCCTGGACCTACGAAACCTTCCTGAAGGATATGGCCGAACCGGTCCTGGAGGATTTCGAGATCGCATGACCGGCTGGCTGGCGCCCTATCGGGCCATCGACCTCACCGACGAGCGGGGCCTGTTGGCTGGGCAGATGTTGGCGAAGCTGGGGGCCGACGTCATCCAGGTCGAACCGCCGGGTGGATCGAGCGCGCGGCGCGTGGCGCCATTGGACGACCGGGGTCGATCGTTCTATTGGTCTGCTTTCGCGGCTGGGAAGCGGAGCGTCACCCTCGATCTGGAAACCCCGGCGGGCCGCGAGCGGCTTGAGTGGCTGCTGGCCGACGCGGATTTCCTGATCGAGTCGGCTGACCCCAGCCGGATGGCGGCTCTGGGGCTGGATCCCGACTCCGTCAAAGCGCGCCACCCCCGCCTGGTCCACGTCTCCCTCACCCCGTTCGGCTGGCACGGACCCAAGCGCGACTGGGCGGCGTCAGAGCTGACGCTGTGGGCGGCGGGCGGGCCGTTGTTCCCACACCGCGATAGCGAGGGACCGCCGCTGCGGATCAGCGCGCCACAGGCCTGGCTGCACGGCGCCGCCGACGCCGCGGCCGGCGCCTTGATCGCCCACTTTGCGCGCCTGGCGACAGGCCGGGGCCAGCACGTGGACATCTCGGTCCAGCAGAGCGTGACCCCGGCGACCCTGTCCAACATCACCGCCGCCGCCGTTGGCCACCCGAACTACAACATCTTCCCGCCACAGCCGAAACGGCCCGCAGGACCCGATGGAACGCCACAGCCGCGCGGACCCAAATGGCGGGTCAAGGATGGGCTGGTCGAATTGATGATCGGCGGCGGCCCCGGCGGCCCGCGCAGCAACAGCCTGTTCGCCTGGATGAAAGCCGAAGGCGCCCTGCCGGACAGGTTCGCCGATTGGGACTGGACGGCCATCCCGATGCGCCCCACGCCCGACGATCCGATCATGGTGGAGTTCGAGGCCGCGCGAGAGGCAGTCGCCGCGTTCCTGGCGCCCCGCGCCAAGGCGGACCTGCTGCGGGAAGCCATAGCCCGCAAGCTGCTGCTGGCGCCGGTCAACACCATGGCTGACCTGCTGGCCAGCGCCCACCTGAAGGCGCGGGACTATTTCGTCACCGTCGATGAGGGCGGCGTGACCCGCACCCTGCCCGGCCGGTTCGCGGCGGGGCCGGATGGGATGTTCGCGGCGCCGCGCGGAGCGCCGTGGGTTGGAGAGCATAATGACGAAGTGTTCGCCAGGCTGGAGCCCCCATCCCCCCATTCGGGGGCACTTCCCCCAGAGGGGGAAGGAAGAACTCAGAGGCACGCCTCTCCTCCCCCCTTGGGGGAGGAGGACCGCGAAGCGGTGGAGGGGGCAGCCCCACCCGCAACCCCACCCCGCCCACTTGAGGGCCTCAAGGTCCTCGATCTTGCCTGGGTGGTGGCCGGGCCGGCGCTTGGGCGGGCGCTGGCGGATTTCGGGGCCACGGTGGTGCGGGTCGAGTCGTCGGTGCGGATCGAGACCGCGCGGCTGATGGGTCCGTTCCCCGGCGGGCAGCCGGACCCCCAGCGCTGCGCGCTCTATGACACCTACAACACCGGCAAGCTCGGCCTGGCGCTCGACCTCGCCCGGCCCGAAGGCCAGGCGGTGATCCGCGATCTGGCCCTATGGGCCGACGTGCTGGTCGAGAGCTTTGTCCCGGGCCAACTCGCGCGGTGGGGCCTGTCGTCGGACAGCCTGCGCGCCGCCAACCCACGCCTGATCGGCGTCTCCACATCGCTGATGGGCCAGACCGGCCCGGCGTCAACCCTCGGCGGCTATGGCAATGTCGGGGCGGCCATGGCCGGCTATCAGGCGATCGTCGGACGGGCAGGCCAGACGCCGATCGGCCCCTATGGTCCGTATACGGATTTCATCGGGCCGCGCTTCGGTCTGGTCTCGCTGTTGGCCGCGATCGACCATCGGCGGATCACCGGCGAGGGCTGCTGGCTGGATATCTCCCAGGCCGAGGCGGGCATTCAGTTCCTGGCGCCTCAGGTGGCCAACGCGGCAGCCACCAGCCGCGTTATAAAGTCGATGGGCAACCGCGATCCCCAGTTCGCGCCCCATGGCGTGTTCGCCTGCGCCGGCGAGGATCGATGGGTGGCGATCGCCGTCCGTGACGACGCCGAGTGGTCAAGGCTGGCGGGCCTGGTCGGTGGCGGGGCCTTGGACGGCGCTTTTTCCGCTCTGCCAGGACGCAAGGCGAATGAGGACCGTTTGGAAACCCTTGTGGAGGCTTGGACCCGGACGCGGGACGTCGCCGTCATTGAAGGCGACCTTCAGGCCCTGGCCATCCCGGTCCACCGCGCCGCCGACAGCACCGACATGCTGGCCGATCCGCAGCTGATCGCTCGCGGCCACTTCGTGCGCCTGGCTCATCCCCTGGGCGGCGACAGCGTGATCGAGGCCAGCCGGTTCGTGCTTTCCGAAACGCCGGCCCAATACCGCCGCGCCGCGCCGCACTTTGGCCGCGACGCCCAGGAGGTCCTCGCGGGCATCCTCGGCTATGACGAGGCGAAAATAGCGGACTTGGACGCAGCGGGCGCGCTGCGCTGAGCCTCGCCCTGCGCTAACCGGGGTTACGGGCCTGGACGATCCATACGGCGGCCGGCATCAGCACGCCGGCCGGGGTTTCGTGGGCCTTGAGCACCTCGCGGACCGCACCCGAGACCACCTCGGTCAGATCGGGTCTTTCCCGCAGCGCGGCGCCCAGGGGGCCGACCCGAAACGACAGGTTCAGCGTCTCCTCGACAGTCGAGCCGCCAATCCGCATGTCGAAGGGCTCGATGGCGATCGAACCAAAGCCCGAGGCTTCGAGAATCGACCGCACCCGGCCCTCGTCGGCGAAGGCGAAGGGTCCGGGCGCCAGCGGGTCCATGGGTGGCTGGGGCGGCAGGAACGGCTGGGCGGCCTCCATCGGCCCGCGCATCCACGGATTGTCCCGCCACGGCCGCCAGCAGACGAAGCCCAGCCGGCCGCCAGACTTGAGCGCCGTGCGGATGTTGCGGAACGCCGCGGCCGGATCGCTGAAGAACATCACCCCGAACCGTGAGAAAGCGGCGTCGAACGCCGCCCCGCCAAGGTCTCCAGTCTGGGCGTCGATGCGGCGAAAGTCGGGCCGAGCCGCCCCTTGCGGCAGCGGCCTGTGGCTGGCGACCTCAAGCATGGGCGCCGAGATATCGGCGCCAACCACCGCGCCGGACGAACCGACGAGAGCCGCGATTTCCAGGGTGCTCTGGCCGCAGCCACAGCCGATATCGAGGATACGCTCGCCGGCCAAGGGAGCCAGGACTCGCATCGCCTCACGCCCAAGTGGCGCGATCTGCCGGTCGAGCTGTTCCTGGTGTCGCACCCAGATCGGACCGGCGGCGGCGTTCCAGTAGTCGATCTGAGCGGCGTTGGGGGCCGGGGCGGGTGTCTCGGACATTCTGGTCTCCGGGCGGGGCGGGTCGATGGATCAAGCCGCGTCGTGGAAGATTACGCCCAGGGTGCGGCGTAGTCCCGAGCGGATTTCGCTGACGCCGTGGCGCATGGTGGCTTTGGACCAGCCCCTCGCGCTCTGGATTGGCCGCTCACGCACGGGGATCACCGCAGCGTCGCCCTTGGCCAGGGGAACCACGATCGGACGTGACTGCATCCTGGCGCGGCCTTCGGACAGCACAAGTTCGCCACCGGTGAAATCCTGACCGGGCGCGTCCAGCAGGACCACCAATTGGAGCGGAAACACCAGTTCGCCGTAGAGATCCTGGTGGAGGCGATTGTAGTCGCCGGGGCCATATCGCAGCATCAGCGGTGTTGGCCTGGTCTGGCCGGCTGCGGCGCACTCGGCGGCCAGTTCGGCGTGAGTGGCCGGCCAGCGGCCCGGCGATCCCAGGCGTTCGGCCCACGTATCGGCGACTGCCGCCAGCGACGGATAGAGGCTCTCCCTCAGGCGCTGGACAATGTCCGGCAGCGGCCGGGCGAAATAGCGATATTCACCCTGGCCATAACCATGCCGGCCCATGACCACGGTCTTGCGAAAACCGGCCGCGTCCTCCGCCCAGATCCGCGTCAGCGCGGCGGCGTCCAAGGCGTCAATAAGCCCCGGGATCACCGCATAACCGTCCCCATCGAGGTCAGCGAGCAGATCGGTCACGCCGCCACCGCCGCGGCCCGTTCGGCGTCGAGCAATGCGCGCTTACGCTCAAGTCCCCAGCGATAACCGCCGAGGCCACCGTCCGCCCTAAGCGCTCGGTGGCAGGGAATCAGCACAGCCAGGCGGTTGGCGGCGCAGGCGCTGGCCGCCGCCCGCACGGCCTTCGGCGCGCCGACGCCCTCGGCGACCTCGGAATAGCTGACCACATCACCGGCCTTCACACTGAGCAGGAACCGCCAGACCCGCACCTGGAAGGCCGTGCCGCGAAGATCCAGCGGCAGATCGGGCCGGGGAGCTGACCGCGACAGATGATCGTCCAGCGCGGACATCCAGGCGTCCAACGGCGCCCCGGCCCTGCCTCCGGCCGCGTGCAGTGCAGCCTTGGGGAACTCGGTCCAAAGCTGCTCCAGCAGCGCTTGGGCGTTGTCGCCGAACTGGACGAAGCACACACCGCGATCAGTCGCCGCCAACATCAGCGGGCCTAGCGCGGTTTCGCGCACCGCGTACAGAATGCTCTCCCCCGCCCCGCCGGCACGGTAGGCCGAAGGCGTCATGCCAAGCCCGCCATCCACCTGCTCATAGATCCGGCTGGTCGAGCCGTAGCCGGCCTCGAAAGTCGCGCCCAGCACGCTGTCGCCGCCGCGCAACCTGGCCTTGAACGACTTCAGCCGTTCGGCGGCCTGATAGGCCTTGGGGCTGACGCCGAGCACCGCCTTGAAGGTGCGCTGCAGATGGAACGGGCTCAGGTTCGCCTCCTCCGCCAGCCGCGCCAGGGGCAAGGGTTCGTCGGCATGGTCGCGGATGAAGGCGGCCAGGGCTTCGATCCGGCCGGTCATCGAGGAGGATTGGGTCATGGTCGATCTCCTTATAGCCGGCGGCGATCCGCCTGGCGCTGGAGTTGATCTAGCCAGGCGCGGAAGGCCCCACGCTCCGATGCTTGCGGTTCAATCGCGGCCCGGGCGACAAAGGTCTTGGCTTGGGGCGGGTGATCGTGCGACGCCCGGAAATAAATATCAGCGAGGAAATAGCCATGACGCCCCTGGACCCACAATCAGACCTCAACAATCTGGCGATGTCCGAAAAGGCCGCGCCGCTCTATGAGGCGGTGAAGAAGCATATCGCCGACAATGTCGCGCCGATCGGCGAGGAGTTCCACCGCCTGGGCGAGAACCGGACCGACCGCTGGAGCTGGGCGCCTGGCCAGCTGGAGTTGCTGGAAGGCGCCAAGCAGAAGGCCAAGGCCTCGGGCCTGTGGAACTTCTTCCTGCCCGATGCCGAGACTGGCGAGGGCCTGAGCAACCTCGACTATGCCTATATCGCCGCCGAACTGGGCAAGGAGCCGCTGGCTTCGGAATCGCTGAACTGTTCGGCTCCCGACACCGGCAATATGGAAGTGCTCGAGCGGGTCGGCACGCCCGAACAGAAGGAACGCTGGCTGAAGCCGTTGCTGAACGGCGAGATCCGCTCGGCCTATGCGATGACCGAGCCGGGCGTGGCCTCGTCGGACGCCAAGAACATCGCCACCAGCGGCGTGCTGGAAGGCGACGAGTGGGTGATCAACGGCGAGAAGTTCTACATCTCCGGAGCCGGCGACCCGCGCTGCAAGATCATGATCACCATGGTCCGGACCAGTCCGAACGCGCCGCCGCATCTTCAGCAGTCGCAGATCCTGGTGCCCATCGACACCCCCGGGGTGCAGATCCTGGGGCCGATGCATGTGTTCGGCCACGACCACGCGCCACGCGGCCATATGCACATCAAGTTCGACAATGTGCGGGTGCCCAAAGAGAACATGCTGCTCGGCGAAGGCCGCGGGTTCGAGATCTCCCAGGTCCGCCTGGGTCCCGGCCGCATCCATCACTGCATGCGCACCATCGGCAAGGCCGAGCGGGCGCTGGAGCTGATGATCACCCGGGGAACCTCACGTGAGGCGTTCGGCCGGCCACTGATCCAGCTGGGCAAGAACCTGGAAACCGTGTCCCGCGCCCGGATCGAGATCGAGGCGATGCGCCTGATGGTGCTGAAAGCCGCCAAGGCCATGGACGTGCTGGGCAACAAGGAAGCCCGGGTGTGGGTCAGCATGGTCAAGGCCATGGTGCCGGAAAAGGCCTGCCAGATCATCGACCAGGCCATCCAGATTCACGGCGCCACGGGCATCTCGCAGTGGACCCCGCTGGCCGAACTCTATACCGACGTGCGCCACCTGCGCTTCGCCGACGGACCCGACGAAGTCCATCACATGGTGGTGGGTCGCGACGAGGTGCGGAAGTACGCCTGACGAAAACGGGCTTGATGGGATTTCGCCCATCAAGCCCGGCCTCGGAACGAACGACCGGCGCGTGGCCGGTCGCGATTCTGGGGTTCTACCTGGCGGCGACGACGCGGACCTGACCGTTGGAAGCGGTTTTGGCGGTATCGAGCTCAGCCTCGGCCTGCGCGATGGCGGCTTGGATGCAGATCGGCCGGCCGTAGTGCTGGTCGAATGTCGTTTCGTAACGGAACTCCTGCTGGCACGCCTCATGAGCGGCCTGGGTGATTGTGGCGCGGGCGGCGGTTGCGTCGAGACCGGCGATATTGACCTTCACCGTGGTGGCGGCGGCGGCGGGAAGCGCCAGGGCCAGCGCGGCGGTGGCGAGAACGAGGGTACGGAGCATGGCGTGATTCCAGACTTGAGGTTGTGAGGGACACCCTTCGCCTGACGTTTCCCGAGAAGGCCGCTGTGGTCGTTGACGCGCACGTAAGGGTGCGCGGGCGACGGCGCAACCGGCCAACCTCAGGTTCGCGAAAAATATTGCGACGCACCATTTCTCGTCTAAACATTGTTCAGATATCGCCCATAACTTATGCAAAACTTCGGCAGTCACCGGGTTAGATTGATCACTATCGATCTGTCGAGCCATATGCTGCGATGCAACAATTTCCAGCACTATCAGCGTCGGCCACAGCCTAGCCAGCCGCTGGTCGCCAGTCGCTCAACAGCCGGATGGCGTCGATGATGTGATAGAAGGAACTGGCGGGGGCCGGCTCGTCGACCCAGGTTCCATCGCCCAGAAGCTTGTCACGCCACAGGCCGCTTATCGGCGTGTCCAGATAGAGCAGGATCGCCCTGGCCGCCTGAACCGCATCGGCGAGATAGCGCGGGCGGTCAGCTTCGCCCGCCATCCGAGCCAGGATCAAGGCCGCTTTCAGCCATTCGGTCTGCGACCATAGCCGGGCCTTCGCGTCGTTCATCGAAAAGTCGTCCAACAACTCGAACACAGCAACGCCGCGAACCGGATCGATGCCGTGGTTAGCGCCGATATCATAGAGCCGCCGCGCGGTGGATCTGGCATCGTCGCGGCCGCGCGCCAGCCCCCAGCGTTCCAGCAAGCCCGCCCATTCGAACTGATGGCCCGGCCAGACCAGATGGCCGGCCAGGCCGGCCGCCGGCGCCCAGGTGGCGTCGAAATATTCCAGCAGGATGCCGCTTTGTGGCGTCATGAACCGCGCCAGGCACAGCTCGGCGACCTCGTCCGCCAGTCGCCGCCATTTTTCATTCGGCGCGGCATCGTCCCAGGCCAGGGCGGCCTCCAGCAGATGCATGTGTGGGTCGGATTGGTAGACCGGCGGATCCGCGAAACCGGTGAACCCCCCGGCCGCACCACGCCGATCGCTCAACAGGCGTTCAAGAACGCCATTGGCGATGGCCGCCAGCTCCGCGGAGGCTTCATTCACGCCGGCCGCGGTCGCCAGGGCCAGCAGGGCGAACGCCTGTTCATAGAGGTGCGGCGCAACCTCGACAGGCTTGCCGTCGGCGGACACGGCGTTCCAGAACAGGCCGTCGAGCCGGCGATAGCGACCGAGGTAATAGTCCAGGCC
>JANYFU010000482.1 GCA_025359665.1 Caulobacteraceae bacterium | reverse complement strand
GCCTTAAGGCCGACAGAATTGATGCCAACGCCGCCGCCGATGAACGGATCGAATTTGGAATCTGGGAAGATATCGATAATGGCGCCACCACCGGGACCTGCGGACGCACCGGCGGCGATCTGACGTCCTGGACCGCGATGGCCAACGCCATTGTCGATATCTTCCCAGATTCCAAATTCGATCCGTTCATCGGCGGCGGCGTTGGCATCAATTCTGTCGGCCTTAAGGCCGATGGCGTGCTGATCTCTCCGGGCGCCATAATCTCGGACGGCGAGGGCGGCACCATCGGCTCCGGCACCGATCGCACCCCCGTCAGCGTCGATGATTCGCGTCAGGTTTTCGCCTATCAAGGCATCGCCGGTGTCAGCTATCAGGCTACCAAACGTCTCAACATCGATCTGACATATCGTTATCTGGCCGGCGAGCCGATCCATCTGGCACAGAATATCGCGGGCGGCCGCTACGAAGATCAGAGCGTGACGCTCGGCGTGCGCTATGCGCTGACACCCCCGGCGCCCCCACCGCCGCCTCCCCCTCCTCCTCCTCCCCCACCGCCTCCCCCGCCGCCTCCGCCCCCGCCGCCGCCTCCGCCTCCCCCGCCTCCTCCTCCCCCGCCGCCTCCGCCCACCGATTGGGTCATCTATTTCCCGTTTGATCAGTATGTGATCACGCCGGAAGCTCAGGCGGTGATTCAGGACGCGGCCCAGCACGCGGTCTCCGACCACGCGACCAAGGAAGTGGTCGTCGGCCATACCGACACCTCCGGCTCGGTGGCCTACAACATGCGGCTCTCGGAACGTCGCGCCAAGGCGACCGCCGATGGCCTCGTGGCGCTGGGCGTTCCCGCCGCCAGCCTGGATGTCAGCTGGAAGGGTAAGTCCGAACCGGCCGTCGCCACTGGCGATGGGGTCAAGGAGCCCCTCAACCGTCGGGCGACCATCCACAACGTCTACTAAACCAGGCCTCAAAACCTGAAGCTATTGAGAGAGCCCGGCCGCAAGGTCGGGCTCTTTTCGTTTGGCCAAGGCTTTGAAACCACTGGCGATCCCAGGTTGTTAACCTCTTATTGACAAAAAAATTACAGTCGTCGCCCTGTCCGCCCGTTGACGCTTCCCCAACCCTGTGACCCCATATGTGGGGTGAAGGGGTGCTTCGCCCACAACATTTGGGGTAACGCCGTGGCGTCGATGGCTATTTTGGGTAATCAGGCCGTGAACGAGCGGGCGTCCCGCGCCCAACCCGCCGTGGCGCCGCGCCCCCGGCTGCAACTGGTCAGCAAAGTGACGATCGATCGGACACGCGACGCCCTGCTGACCGACTTCGGCAAGACCACGCTGGAAGACCGTTATCTGCTGCCCGGCGAGTCGTATCAGGACATGTTCGCCCGCGTGGCCACGGCGTTCGCCGACGATTCCGATCACGCCCAGCGGATCTATGACTATATTTCCCAGCTGTGGTTCATGCCCTCGACCCCGGTGCTGTCGAACGGCGGCGCCTCGCGCGGCCTGCCGATTTCGTGCTTTCTCAATTCGGTCGGCGATTCACTGGAAAGCATCGTCGGCACGTGGAACCAGAATGTCTGGCTGGCGGCCAACGGTGGCGGCATCGGCACCTATTGGGGCGGCGTCCGGTCGATCGGCGAAAAGGTCAAGGGTTCGGGCCAGACCAGCGGCATCATCCCGTTCATCCGGGTGATGGACAGCCTGACCCTGGCGATCAGCCAGGGCTCCCTGCGCCGAGGCTCGGCGGCGGTTTATATCGACATCCACCACCCGGAGATCGAGGAGTTCCTCGAAATCCGCAAACCCTCCGGCGACTTCAACCGCAAGTCGCTGAACCTGCACCATGGCATATCGATCACCGACGAGTTCATGCACGCGGTGGCCGATGGCGGCATGTTCGCCCTACGCTCGCCCAAGACCGGCGACGCAGTACGCAATGTGGACGCCCGCACCCTGTGGCAGAAGGTGCTGGAGCTGCGCCTGCAGACCGGCGAGCCCTATCTGATCTTCTCCGACACCGTGAACCGGGCCATGCCGCGCCACCAGCGCGAACTGGGCCTGAAGGTTCGCCAGTCGAACCTGTGCTCGGAGATCATGCTGCACTCGGGCGTCGATCACCTAGGCGAGGAGCGAACCGCGGTTTGCTGCCTGTCGTCGGTCAACGCCGAGATGTTCCTGGAATGGCGCGACCACCCGACCTTCATCGAAGACATCATGCGGTTCCTCGACAATGTGCTGCAGGATTTCATCGACCGGGCGCCGCCGGAAATGGCCCCGGCCGCCTACGCCGCCCTGCGCGAGCGTTCGGTGGGCCTGGGCCTGATGGGTTTCCACTCGTTCCTGCAAGGCCAGAACGTGCCGTTCGAGAGCGCCCTGGCCAAGTCGTGGAACATGCGGCTGTTCAAGCATCTGCGGCGCGGGTGCGACGCGGCCAGCAAGGTTCTGGCCGACGAGCGCGGGCCGTGCCCCGACGCCGCCGAGCGCGGCGTGATGGAGCGGTTCAGCCACAAGCTGGC
>JANYFU010000516.1 GCA_025359665.1 Caulobacteraceae bacterium | reverse complement strand
TTCATCGACTCCGCCGCCGCCTCGCCGGGCGTGGGACCGACGATCTGGAGCGACGCCGCGCATCGATTCCTCGGCGTCACCCCGCATGGGGTTTCCGCCCATGGCTGACGGAACCGTTCTTCCCAAGGCCCAGGCGACCCGGCGCCTGATCCTCGAAGCCGCCGCGGCGCTGTTCCGCGAAAAGGGCTACGCGGCCGTCTCCCTGCGCGAGATCGCCCAGGCCGCCAATATGAAGACCGGCAGCCTGTATTATCACTTCGACAGCAAGGAGAGCCTGGTCGAGGAGATCCTCACCCTGGGCACCCAGGGCGCCCTGTCGGCGGCCGCCAACGCCGTGGCGGCGCTGGGCGAGGGTGTGGACCCGGTGGATAAACTTCAGGCGGCGTTCACCGCTCATGTGCGTTTCCTGCTTGAGGAAGAGGATTTCGCCAGCGCCAACCTCAAGATCCTGTCGCAGGTGCCGCCCGCCATTCGCGAACGCCATGTGCGTCTCGACCAGGGATACGGCGAGTTCGTCGCCAGGATCATCGACGAGATCGCGGAGAGCGGCGGCCTGGCTCCCGATGTCGATCGCTCGCTGCTGCGCATGCTGTGCTTCGGCGCGCTCAACTGGTCGATCTCCTGGTTCGACCCCAAGGGCCGCTCTCCGACCGAGATCGCCGAACAATTGATGATCCTGGTGCGCCGGGGCGCCCTGCAACCTTCACCCAAGGACTGACGCCATGCCCGTTCAAGACCTGGTCAAGACCGACCGCCTGCCCGATCATCTGGCCCGCGCCGTCGCCGACCCGAAGGCCTACGCCGACATGGACGCGCTGCATCGAACCTTCGCCGAAATCCGCCGCGACCACCCGTTCGCCCGGGCCGACCTGCCCGACTATTCGCCGTTCTGGGTGGCCTCGAAGTTCGACGACATCCAGCTGGTCGCCCGCCAGAACGAGGTGTTCCTCAGCGGCCTGGGCGCCTTGACGCCCAAGGCCATGCTGTCGGTGGCGTCCGACCAGGGGTTTCGCAGCGTGGTGGCCATGAACGCCCCCGACCACGCCAAATACCGGCTGCTGACCCAGGGCTGGTTGGCCCCCAAGAACATCCGCAAGCTGGAAGCCGACATGCGCCTGCTGGCCCGCGGCTATGTCGACCGCATGGCCGCCGCCGGCGGCCAGATCGACTTCGTCAAGCAGATCGCGGTGCACTATCCGCTGCTGGTGGTGATGGCGATTCTGGGCGTGCCGCCCGAGGACGAGCCGATGATGCTGCGGCTGACCCAGGAATATTTCGGCAACGCCGATGAGGATCAGGCTCGGAGCAGCGCCAAGACGCCGGAGCAGATCCAGGCCGGCCTTGGCGCCACCGTGGCCGAGGTCAGCGGCTATTTCCGCAAGATCACCGAGGCCCGCCGTCGCCAGCCGGCCGAAGACCTGGCCAGCGTGATCGCCAACAGCCGGATCGACGGCGAACTGATGCCGGAGGCCGATTCGCTGGGCTATTACATCACCATCGCCTTCGCCGGCCACGACACCACCTCGTCTTCGGTGGCCGGCGGCATGTGGGCTCTGGCCGAGCGGCCCGACCAGCTGGCCAAGGTCAAGGCCAATCCGGCGCTGATTCCCGCCCTGGTCGAGGAATCCATCCGCTGGACGACGCCGGTGCAGCAGTTCACCCGCGTCGCCGCCCGTGACGCCGAGGTGCGCGGCCAGACCGTGCGCAAGGGCGAACAGGTGGCGCTGTGTTTTCCCTCCGGCAATCGCGACGAGGAGATCTATGAGGACCCGTTCGCCTTCCGGGTCGACCGCGACCCGATCCGCCACGTGGCCTTCGGCTATGGCGCGCACCAGTGCCTGGGCCTTCACCTGGCGCGGATGGAGATGGCGATCTTCTGGGAGGAGCTGCTGCCTCGGCTGAAGAGCGTCGAGCTGGCCGGCGAACCGAAGCGCACCATCACCAATTTCGTCGGCGGCCCCAAGACCCTGCCGATCCGGTTCGAGATGGCCTAGCCCAACGCCGCGCGGCCATGCCCCGGGCGGGGGTGGTGGAGAGGCCGGGGAGCTTCAGGGGAGTGGTCGCGGCGCTGGCGGGGAGGCCGCGGGGAGCGCGCGGGGCGACCAAGGGGCGCTGGCGGGGCGCTGAAGGGGCGGCGGCGGGCGCCTCGCGGGGCGGTGAAGGGCGCTCCGCAGCGGCTATTGACGCTTCAGCGGTGGCCCGCTCCACCGTCAAGTCATTGAAAACCTTGTCGAGATGCCTGCGCTCGTGGGTGTAATGGCTGCGCCAGGCAGCAATCACCCCGGCGGCTTACGAACCCGGCGCTCTCATAGGCGTCGATCAGCAGAGTCCTCTTGGCGCGCGCCTGGGGGAAGGCTTCGTAGCGAGGATTTTCCAGGGTGGGCATGGGACGGGTCTCTGGAAGGCGTGAGCGCTTGAATTGGTGATTGCAATATGCGACTTTTCTCGATAGTTGTCAATCTGCAAATGATGGCCGGTAGGGTCTGAGCCAACGGCGTAGTTACGCATTGCCTGGGCTACACCCGTCCAAGCCCTGGCTCCGCAGCCGCAATCCTATGTCCAGGCCAGCCGAGCCAGCGATCATGACACCATTATGGTGTTTCTTGACTCTGCACCTTAGTGGGGATACCTGTGGCATGACGGAGAAGCGGAAACCGACTTACGACTTGGAGGCGTTCAAGGCCGCGTTCGCGAGCGGTGATCGCCTGAACGTTACCGGCCCCGCTTTGAAGAGCGCCGCCGGCCTTGGTTTTGGGCGAGCTGAGATCGCCGCGACGATCCAGACCATGCGGCGCGGGCATTTCTACAAGTCGATGACAAGCTACGGCGACCATCGGCAATGGCAGGATGTGTACCACGTACCCTCAGAGGCTGGCGTGCTCTATGTGAAATTTACCGCCGGCGTGGTCACAGCGTTTTTGTTGCTGTCGTTTAAGGAGAAGGACAATGGTTGAAAATCCAGTTTGCCCCGAGACGGGGGCGCCGATGCATCGCGACGAGCGGCCGATGACCCTGGAATACAAGGACCACGCAGTCACCTTCCCTATGCCGGGTTGGTATTGCGACACGTCCGGCGAGAGCATCCACACCGGTGAGGACATGAAGGTCTCCGACCGGATATTGAACCGGCTTAAGGCCCGCAGCGAGGGCCTGCTGGAGCCGGAGGATATCCGCCGTATCCGCAAGAAGCTGGGATTGAACCAGGTCGAGGCCGGCGAGCTGATCGGCGGTGGCCCGCGCGCCTTCCAGAAGTACGAGGCCGGCGACCTATTGCCCAGTCGTGCGATCATAAGCGCCCTCGTTTTGCTCGACAACGATCCGCGGGCCTTGCGGGTGTTGGAGGCCAGGCGCCATCCAGGCGCTGAGCCGCCCATGCCCCATCCGGCGTTATGAACCGCCATGAAACTATGCGAATGAGCAACCAAGCGGCCATAACGGTAAAGCAAAGCTTTGGCCCGAAACGGGCAACCCCATGGAACACGGTGATTTTCAAATCGGAATGGAGTTTATGACCGCATCGGGTCGTTGGAGGGTTACGGACATTGGCACGCGGACGGTGATTGCCATCAAGCTCGATCAGGAAGACCCACGCAATTACAACGGCCCGCCCTATTCAATTCTGGAAAATGTTTTCGACGAATATGACCTCGACGGTTGCGAACCTCTGACGCTAAGCCATCAAGCTCGCTGAAACGCTTATTCGCTTAGTTGGTTGGCGAGGCGATGTGGCGATTGGCCAGGATTCGCGACCGCGCGTACAGGAGCGCTGAGATGGTGCGATCACGAAGCCTGCCGCTTTCAAAAGCGGCCTATGGTATGCCAACACAACAACAATAACCCACCTAGGAGAGGGTCGCCGCCATGCGCTTCGGCATTTTCTATGAGCACCAACTGCCCAGGCCCTGGAACAAGGGTGACGAAGCCAAGCTGTTCCATGACGCTCTGGCCCAG
>JANYFU010000422.1 GCA_025359665.1 Caulobacteraceae bacterium | reverse complement strand
ACAGGCCATGGCCTGCCGACAGGCCCGCTTGGCCGGATCGACGTGGCCCCGTCGGGGGCCGATCCAAAGCGGGTCTACGCCATGGTCGAGGCCAAGGACGGCGGCCTGTTCAGATCCGACGATGGCGGCGGGAGTTGGCGGCTGATCAGCCAGGACGGCCGCATCCGTCAGCGCGCCTGGTATTTTTCCAAGATCTACGCCGACCCCAAGTCGGCCGACACAGTCTATGCGCTGAACACCGGCATGCTGCGCTCCACCGACGGCGGCAAGACGTTCGATCTGGTCTCCGCCACCCATGGCGACCACCATGGCCTGTGGATCGACCCGACCAATCCGATGAGCCTGGCCAACGTCAATGACGGCGGCGCCAGCATCTCTCTTGACGGCGGCAAGACCTGGTCTACCCAGGACAACCAGCCCACCGCTCAGTTCTACCATGTCGCCACCGACAGCCGCTGGCCCTATTGGGTCTATGGCGCCCAGCAGGACAACTCCAACCTGGCCGTCGCCAGTTTCGACGACGAGGGCGTGATCGGCCCGCGCAGCTGGTATCCGGCCGGCGGCGGCGAGTCCGGCTTCGTGATCCCCGATCCGCGCGACGCACAGGTTATTTACAGTGACGCCGAGAACCAGTTCGGCCGCTTCGATCGACACGCTATGCAGGTCCAGGACATCAGTCCCGACCCGATCGACAATTCCGGCCACCCAGCCAGCGAGCTGGCGCACCGCTTCAACTGGACCTCGCCGCTGATGCTGTCGCCCCACGACCCCGACGTGCTCTACGCAGCCTCCGAAGCGGTCTGGAAAAGCCTCGATCACGGCATGAGCTGGACCATCGTCAGCCCGGACCTAACGCGCAACGACAAGACCAAACAGACCGCCAGCGGCGGACCGCTGACCAAGGACATCACCAGCGTCGAATATTACGACACCATCTTCGCCCTGGCCGAATCGCCGATGGTCAAGGGCAAGCTGTGGGTCGGGACCGACGACGGGCTGGTCCAGCTGACCAGCGACGGCGGCGCCCACTGGATGGCGGTGACGCCCCCAGGGCTGCCTGAGTGGAGCACCATCAGCTTGATCGATCCCTCGCCGCATAATGCCGCGGCCGCCTATGTCGCCGTCGATCGTCACCGGCTGGACGACATCGCGCCCTATGCCTGGAAGACCGCCGACGACGGCAAGACCTGGACCTCGATTGCAGCGGGCCTGCCGATGGGCGCGGTGGTGCATGTGGTGCGCGAGGACCCTGCCAGGCCCGGCCTGCTCTATGCTGGCACGGAATTGGGGGTTTTCGTCTCGTTCGACGACGGCGCGAGCTGGCGATCGTTGCAATTCAACCTGCCGGTCACCCCGGTCCACGACCTGACCATCAAGGGCGACGACCTGGTGGCCGCCACTCACGGACGAGCGTTTTGGATCCTCGATGACCTGACGCCGCTGCGCCAGGCCGCCGCCGACATGGCCGACGTCACCCTCTACGCTCCCCAGACGGCCGTGCGGCTGTTCTATCCCGAACAGGTCGATAGGCGTCACCCCGTGGGCCAGAACCCGCCCGCTGGCGCGCTGATCGACTATGTGCTCAGGGACGCGCCCAAGGGCGAGGTGACGGTCGATATCCTCGATGCCGACGGCAAACTATTGCGCCACATGTCCAGCAGCAAAACCGCCAAGGAAATCCAGCCCCAGGAATGGCCCGACCAGATCGTCGCCAGCGACCTGATCCCCGCCAAGGCCGGCATGAACCGGCTGGTCTGGGACCTGCGCATGGATGATCCGGTGCAGATTCCGGGCGCGGTCTATTCCGATCAGGCTCCGCGCGGTCCGATCGTCGCGCCTGGAACCTATACCGTGCGCCTGACGGCAGGCAGTCAGAGCAGAACCGCCCCGATCACCGTCTTCGCCGATCCCAGAGTCCCGGCCAGCGGTCCGGCCATCGCCGCCAAGACGGCCATGGCGGTCGCCGTGCGCGCCGATATCGATGCCCTGCACCGGGCCGTGAACGCCATCCGCGACCGCCGCAAGGCGCTGAAAGGCGCGGGGAAGATGGGCGGCAAACTCGATGGCCGCCTCGCCGCCGTCGAGCAACAGTTGATGCAGGTGAACATGAACGGCTCGGAGGCCAACCTCGCGTTTCCCGGCATGCTCAACGAGCAATACGCTAGCTTCGCGGAGACCCTGGAAGACGCCGACACCTTGCCGACCCGCCAGCAACAGGCGCTGTTCGACTCGCTGCACGGACAGCTTCAGACACAGTTGGGCCTGCTGGCGACAATCAGATAGGGGCGGCGTTATTTGAAGATTGTCGACAGGCCGCCTGGCTGTTTGCCGATGGCCGGCGCCTGTTTGCGCCAGACCTGGCCTTTTTCCAGCACCACGATACTGTCGTAGAAGCCGATCGAGAACGTCTCCCGAGTGAAGGCGTCCGGCGCGACCGCGCCCTCGGTATGGTCGGCGTTGAGCTTGTCGATCAGGCCCTTGGCGATGTTGATGAACGTCCCAGGGCCGTCGAGCGAGCCGCCGAACTTGGGCCAGTAGGCGCAGTGCAGATCCTCGACCATATAGACCCCATTCTTGGGCAGTTGCGGATATAGGTGCTCGAACGTGGCCTGGATGTGGGGCGCCTCGTGGCTGCCGTCGTCCAGCACCACGTCGGGAACCCCGAACTCCTCGATCACCGAGGCCAGGAACGCCGGATCCGACTGGTCACCGATACGCACGAACACGCCGTCTTCTTCGTGGGCCTTGCAGCGAGGGTCGATGTCGATCCCGACGATGCGCGCCAAGGGTCCGAAATAGCGACGCCACATCTGCAGCGACCCGCCCCGGGCCACGCCGATCTCCAGGAAGGTCAGGCTGCGGCCCCGCCACGGGGAAAAGTGCCGTTCATAGATCGGGAAATAGTGCTCCCACTTGTGGATCACCTTGCCCTGGTTGGTCAGAAAGTCGGCCCAGAGATCCATGCGGTTCAGTCCGTTGTCATGGTCGGGTCAGCGCCCGGTTGGATGTTGAGATCCCAATCGCCATCGGCCGCCTCCACGAACCCGGCGCCCCTCAGGGCCCAGCGGGCGCGGGCGGCGTCCTCGTCATAGATCATCAGGCGCTGGGGGATGATCGAGCGCCAGAGCCCGCCGGCGGCGCTGTCAAACACCTCCGACTCCACCTCCGCCTGTTTGAGCAGCGCGCGGGCGGCCGAGAGCTTGATGGGGTCCGTGGTCGTCAGGATGGCGATCATGGACTTGCTCCAGATGTCGCTACGCGTCCGCCGTCACATGCGCGTCCCGGCGCAGTTGCCGAAAGGAAATCAGCCGCCGGCTGGTGTCGTCCCAAAGCGCCAGCCCGACACAGTTGAGGCTCTGCCAGAAGGTAAGCCGCCCGGCGTTCTTCAGCGCCGGTTCGTCGCGCATGACCTGGCCCAGTCGATAATAGGGAATCTTGCTGCTGAGATGGTGGATGTGATGGATGCCGATATTGGCGGTGATCCAGCGCAGGGGCGCGGGCAGATCATAGTGCGAACTGCTGCGGAAGGCCGCCTCGTGGAATTCCCAGTCGCCGTCCCGAGCCCAATAGGTGTCCTCGAACTGGTGCTGCACGAAGAACAGCCAAACCCCCATCGAGGCGGCCAGCGTGACCACCGGCAGATAGATCAGCAGGAACGGCAGCACACCGAAAGACAGGGCCAGGGCGGTGATCAGGACCAGGGCGCAAAGATTCGTCACCATGGTCGATATCCACGGCCGCCAACCGTCGCGCATCATGCCGACGGGCAGGCGGTGCTGGACCAGGAACACGAAGGCGGGGCCAAGGCCGAACATCACCACTGGGTGGCGATACAGGCGATAGCCCAGCCGCCGCAGGGGCGTCAGGGCGCTGTATTCCGCCACGGTCAGGGTGTCGATGCCGCCGATTGTCCGCCGATCAAGGGCGCCGGAGGTGGCGTGGTGGATGGCGTGAGCCCGGCGCCAATAGTCGTAGGGCGTCAGGGTCAGCACGCCGAGGGCGCGGCCGAGCCAATCGTTAAGGTGCTTGCCCGGCAGGAAAGCGCCATGGCCGCAGTCGTGCTGGATCATGAACAACCGCATCAGGAAAGCGGCGGCCAAGGGGATCAGGGCCAAGCCCCACCAGATATGGTGGCTGAGCGCTTCCCAGGCCAAAAGGCAGATCACCGCCAGGGGTCCGATGGTGACGATGATTTCCACGGCGCCGCGCAGGCGGCTGGGTCGCTTGTAGCGGGTGAGACGTCGCGCCAGGGCAATGGCGCTGAAGCCGGCGTGGTCGGCGTCCGGCGAAGGTTTGGTCAGCAAGTGGTGGGGTCCTGAAGGGCGCCGCGGGCCGGTCGTGATCGGCGAATAACCCTGTAGAGCAAAATCACCAAGCGGCGAAGCGGCGCCATATTCACGGACCGCGCCTGATTGACGCGGAGCCGTTCAAGGCTGAACAGTAATTCCAGTAGTCCTCGAAGGTCCAACCCGACACCCATGATCGTCGCGCCGACCTCGTCCATCGCCCGCAACGCCCTGGTGATCATCGCGGTCATTCTCGCCGGGGCCACCTTGCGCTGGATGGCCGATATCATCACGCCGCTGCTGCTGGCCATGTTTCTGGCGGTTATGGTCGACGCCTTCAGCCGCGTGATCCGCCGGCGTCTGCCGGTCCTCCCGGCGGGGGCGGCGGTCCTGCTGGCGATCATTCTGTCCGGCCTGATCCTGGTCCTGTGCGCCGTGGTGGTGGCGGCCAACGCGACTGGCTTTCTGACCAGCCTGACCAAGGCGGAACCCAAGATCAATCTGATGATCAGCCAGATCGCCCACGCTCTGCGGGTTCGAGGTCCGGGCACGGTGGACCATATGCTGCGGCGCCTGGACCCCGCCGAATATTTCGGAACCATCGCCAACGGGTTGGAAGGCTTTGTCTCCAGCGCCATCTTCGTCCTGATCTATCTGGGCTTCCTGATCGCCTCCCGGCACGCTTTCGAGCGCAAGGCGGTGAAGCTGTTCCGGCTGAGGGAAGAGCGCCACGAGGCCATGCAGGTCTTCCTACGGGTGCGTGACGCCGTGGAGCGTTATCTGTGGATACAGACAGTGACCGGCCTGATCATCGCGGTCGCTTCCTGGCTGATGATGCTTGCCGTGGGCCTGGAGAACGCCTTGTTCTGGGCTTTCCTGATTTTCGTGGTCAACTATGTGCCCATCGTCGGGGCGGTTGCGGCGATCCTGCTGCCGGCCCTGTTCGCCCTGGCGCAATTCGATGGCTACACCCGGGCGCTGCTGCTGGTGGCGGGGTTGTGGGCGATCACCTTCGTGGTCGGAAATATCCTGTTGCCCCGCATGCAGGGCGACAGCCTCAACGTCGACCCGCTGGTTGTCATGCTGTCCCTGGCCTTCTGGGGCGCGCTATGGGGGCTGACCGGCATGTTCCTGTCTACGCCGCTGACCGTCCTGGCCATGGTCATCCTCGCGCAATTCGATGGTTCACGATGGATCGCCATCCTGCTTTCGGCCGATGGCGATCCCCAGCAACTGGGTCGGGGGTTCGAGAGCTCGCCCGATCAGCCCTGCGAGCCCGACGATCAGTCCCAACCGGCGCGACTTGCTGTATAGAGCCCGGCCAAACCACGGGAGGCCGGCGAGCGACCATGGCCGATGATCAACACCGCGTAGCCACGGACATAGTTCACCCTGAGGCGCTGGATGACGCCTTCGCGGACCGTTTGAGCATTGGCGCCCCGATCGAGCCAACGGCGGCGACACGGCGCGCCTTCCTGACCAGCGTCCTGGAAGACTATCGGCCCGAGGAACTGCCGGGCGTGACCGTCGATGATCTGGCGGCCGTGTTGGCCGACTTCTGGATATGGGCCGCCGCCGCGGCGCTGCCGGCCGCCCGTCTGGTCCGGACCCTGGGGTCCGGCGATCGCGACCTGGGGCTCGACCGGCTTGAGATCGTTCAGCCGGACGCGCCGTTCCTGGTCGATAGCGTGATGGGCGCGGTCGTCGATTGGGGCGTCGAAATCCAGGCCATGTTCCATCCAGTGACCGCGGTCGGCGCGGGTCGGCGGTCGATGATCCAGGTCTGGCTGACCCCCGTGGCGGAGGAGCGCCGCGCCGGCCTGATCGATCAGGTAATGGAGACCATTGCCGATGTACGCCTGGCCGTGGATGACTTCCCGGGAATGCTCGCCTTGCTGGCCCGGGCCACGGGCGAGCTGATCCGGGCCGCGCCAGGCGACCCGGAGGCTCTCAAGGAGGATATCGAGTTCCTGCGCTGGATGGACGACGGCCACTTCGTCTTTCAAGGCTCCCGAATTTACGACTATCCCCGCGCTCCCGACGGAAGCTACGCGCCGGAGGAGCCGGATTTCCGGCCAGAAGACAGCCTGGGGGTCCTTCGCGATCCCACGCGCCTGGTCCTGCGGCGCATAGACGAGCCGGCCGTGCTTTCGGCGTCGCTGCGCTACCGGATCGAAACCCCCGCTCCGCTGATCGTGGCCAAGGCTAACCTGCGCTCGCGGGTGCACCGCCGGGCGCCGCTCGACTATGTCGGAGTGCGCCGCTATGGCGCCGACGGCCTGCCGCTGGGAGAAATCCGCTTCGTCGGCCTGTTCACCGCCCACGCCTATGACGAACCGGCGCGCGAGACGCCCCTGCTGCGCCGTAAGGTCAAAAGCGTGATGGCCGCCGCCGGTTTCGCCGCCGGCAGCCACAACGCCATGCGCCTGTCCAACATCCTCGAGACCTATCCTCGCGACGAGCTCTTCCAGGTCACCGCCGAGGAACTGCTGCCGATGGCGCTGGGGGTGTTGCACCTGTCCGATCGTCCGCGAATCAAGCTGTTTGCCCGGCGGGACCCGTTCAACCGCTTTGTCTCGGTCCTGTTCTACGCGCCGCGCGATCGGTACGACGAACGCCTACGCCGGCGGGCAGGCGAAATCCTGGCCGAGGCGTTCGGTGGCGGCGTGTCCGCCGCCCATGCAACCTTTTCCGACGCGCCCCTGGCCCGAATTCACTATGTCATTCAATTGGAACCCGGCGCCCCAGCCGCGCCCGACCTGGCTGTCGTCGAGGCCAGGATCGCCCTGGCCGCGCGCACCTGGATCGACGACCTGGAAGCGGCGATTCGCACCGGCCTGACCGAGCCTGGCCGCGCGGCCCAGGCCTTGGCGGACTATGGCCACGCCTTTCCGCCCGGATATCGCGACCGCCAGGATGCCCGGGAGGCGGTCAACGATCTGACCGTCATCGACGCCCTGACCGACGCCGAGCCGATTCGGCTGCGGGCCTTTCGCCGTCCGGGGGATTCGCCACGGCAATTCCGCTTCAAGTTCTACCAACGCGGGGAAACGCCCGCGCCTCTGGCCCGGATGCTGCCGATCCTCGAGCGGATGGGCCTGAACGCCCTGGCCGAGGAGGCTTTCGAAATCACGCCCCGGCCCGGCGGCCCGGTCGCCGGTGGATCCACCGAAACGGTTTGGATTCACGCTTTCCTGGTCGAGGACGATCGCGGGGAACGCCTGACCTTCGAAGCCATCAAGGCCCCCTTCGAAGCGGCCTTCATCGCCGTCTGGCGCGGCGCGGCGGAGAATGACCGCTTCAATCGCCTGGTGATCGAGCTTGGCGCCCACTGGCGCGACGCCGCGCTGATCCGCGCTCTGGCGCTCTATCGTGGCCAATCGGGGCTGGATCCCAGTCAGGCGGTCCAGGAGGCGGCCCTAGCGGCTTATCCGGAACTGGCGGCGCTGTTCCTTCGCCTGTTCGCCGCGCGATTCGATCCGGCCACCGGAGCCAGTCTGGAGGCCCGCACCGCCGCCGCCGTCGGACTGGGCGGCGAGATCGAGGCGGCCCTGATAGCGGTGGAAAGCCTCGACCATGACAGGGTGCTGAGGCGCATCGCGGCGCTGATCCAGGCCATCACCCGCACCAGCTACTATCAGCCGGGCGAAGACGGCGCTCCCAAGTCATACATCAGCTTCAAGATCGCCAGCCGCGAGCTGACCGACCTGCCGTCTCCCAAACCCTATCGTGAAATCTTCGTGGCTTCGCCGGCCGTGGAGGGCGCGCATCTGCGGTTCGGCCCGGTGGCCCGGGGCGGCCTGCGTTGGTCCGATCGTCAGGGCGATTTCCGCACCGAGGTCCTGGGTCTGGTGAAGGCCCAGCAGGTCAAGAACGCGGTGATTGTGCCGGTGGGCTCGAAGGGTTGTTTCTATCCCAAACAGCTGCCCCGAAATGGTTCACCGGCCGAGATTCGGGCCGCCGCGGTCGAAGCCTACCGCACCTTCCTGCGTGGCCTTCTCGACCTCACCGACAATATCGGCGCTGATGGGGGGGTGATCCCGCCGCCGGCGGTCGTGGTCCACGATGGCGACGACCCCTATCTGGTCGTCGCCGCGGACAAAGGCACCGCCACCTTTTCGGACATCGCCAACGGGGTGGCGGCCGACTACGGCTTTTGGCTTGGCGACGCCTTTGCTTCCGGCGGCTCGGCCGGCTACGACCACAAGGCCATGGCCATCACCGCCAGGGGGGCCTGGGAATCGGTCAAGCGGCACTTCCGCGAGCTGGGCAAGGACGTCCAGACCCAACCGTTCACCGTGATCGGTGTCGGCGACATGTCCGGCGATGTATTTGGCAACGGCATGTTGCTTTCGAAGGCCATCCGGCTGCGCGCGGCTTTCGACCATCGCCACATCTTCATCGACCCCGATCCGGATCCGCAAACCAGCTGGACCGAGCGCCAGCGGCTGTTCGACCTGCCGACCTCTTCGTGGGATCTCTATGACCGGGGCCTGATCTCGCCCGGCGGCGGCGTCTGGCCGCGAACCCTCAAGGCGATACCGGTCAGCGAGGCGATGCGCTTGCTTCTGGACCTCACGGTCGAAACCGTCTCTCCGGCGGAATTGATCGTCGCCATCCTCAAAAGCCGCGCTGAGCTTCTCTACCTGGGCGGCATCGGCGGCTATGTGAAGGCGACCAGCGAATCCAACGCCGACGTTGGTGATAAAGCCAATGACGCGGTGAGGATCAACGGCCGCGAGCTGCGGGTCAAGGTGGTGGCGGAGGGGGCCAATCTGGGCCTGACCCAGGCTGGCCGCATCGAGTTCGCCTTGGCAGGCGGGCGGATCAACACCGACGCCATCGACAATTCCGCCGGGGTCGACACCTCCGACCACGAGGTGAACATCAAGATCCTTGCCGGCATGGCGATCCGTTCGGGTGTTCTTGCGCCGGGTGAGCGCGACGCCCTGCTGGCCTCGATGACCGACGACATCGCGGCTCATGTGCTGGCGCACAACTACGACCAGACCCTGCAGCTGTCGTTGCAGGACGCGGCGGCCGTGGCCGATCTGGACGCCCAGGCCCGTTTCATGACCTCGCTGGAAGCCCGGGGCCGGTTGAACCGCGCCCTGGAGGGTCTGCCCTCCGCCGTCGCCCTGGCCGAACGGGCGATGAGCGGTAAGGGACTGACCCGGCCCGAACGCGCGGTGTTGCTGGCCTATGGCAAGCTGGAGCTGTTCGACCAGCTGATCGCCTCTTCCGCCCCGGACGACGCCTATTTCGAGACCACCCTGCGCCACTACTTTCCCGCGCGGCTGGGCCGGTTCGAGGATGAGATGCGCCGCCACAGGCTGCGGCGAGAGATCATCGCCACGGTCGTCGACAATGACATCGTCAACCTGTGCGGTCCGACGTTCGCCGGCCGGCTGATGGCGGGAACCGGCTGCGACGCCGCCGGCGTGGCCGTCGCTTTCGAGGCGGCCCGCCAGACCCTGCGTTTCGCCGAGGACTGGACGCGGGTGTGCGAGCTTGATGGCGCCGTTCCCGCCGCCGCTCAACTGGCGCTGCAAAGCGAGTTGGTCCGGGTGCTGCGCGGCCAGACCTATTGGCTCGCCCGACGGACGATCCGGGGGACAAGCGGCGTCCAGGGCCTGATCGATCGCTATCAACCGGCGGTGGACGTGTTGCGCGATCTTGTCCCGGCGGTTCTCTCGCCGTTCGAACGCAAGGCGGCGGTGCGCCGGGCCGGAGCCTGGATGAAGCTTGGAGCACCCAAGAACTTGGCGCATTCCGTCGGCTTGATGCGCCCGCTGACCTATGCCGCCGACCTGGGCGACCTGGCGGCGGCGGCCCGCTGGCCGCTGGCCAACGCCGCCCATGTCTACCACCGGGTGGCGGGTCAGTTCGGCTTCGATCGTCTCCGGTCCGCCGCCGCCACAGCTCACTCGACCAGCGATCCCTATGAACGGATGGCCGTGCGCCGCCTGATCGAGGACATCCTGGCCGAACAGGCGTCGCTGTCGGCGGCTGTGATCGCCTTCGCCGGCGCCGCGGCCAGTCCCGACGATCCAGCCCGCGACGTCGCGGCCGTCTCCACTTGGGCCGCGGCCCGCGCCGGAGCGGTCAAGGCCGCCCGCGACACACTGGCCCAGATCGAGGCCTCCCCCGGAGGCTGGACCTTCGCCAAACTCACCATCGCCAACGCCGCGCTAAGGGAGTTGGCGGCGGCCTGATCGGCGGCTGAGGCGACTTGCCAGGCTGGAGCCGCCATCCCCGGCTTCGCCGGGACTTCCCCCAAAAGGGGAAGAGAAGTCAGAGACACGCCTCTCCTCCCCCGCTGGGGGAGGGGGACCGCGAAGCGGTGGAGGGGGCGAAGCCGCGGAGATCTCGCTAGGCAGACGCCTCAGGCCGCCGCCACCGAGCCGCCGTCGCAGGCAATGGTCTGGCCGACTACGTACTGGCCCGCGCGGGAGCTGAGGAAGATCGCCAGGCCGGCAATGTCCTGGGGCGTGCCGACCCGGCCACTGGGGTTGCCCCGGCCCACCCGGTCCCAGTCGGTGTTGTCGACATCGCCGCCACCGCCGACCCCAGTGCTCAGCATCCAGGTCGGGAAGGGACCCGGCGCGATGGCGTTGAAGATGATGTGTTCCTTAGTCAGGTGGGCGGCCATGAAACGGGTCAAATGGTGCACGGCCGCCTTGGAGGCGCCATAGGAGAAGGTGTCGAAGGCCGCGGTCTTGAGGCCGTCGATCGAGCCGATATTGATCACCCGGGCCGGGCTTTGCGCGCTGGCGGCCGCCCGCAGCAGGGGCATCAGCTTCTGGGTCAGGAAGAACACCCCCTTGACGTTGGTGTCCATCACCTTGTCCCAGCCGATTTCAGGGAACGCTTCCAGCTTGGCGCCCCAGGAGACACCGGCATTGTTAATCAGGATGTCCAGTTTCGGCTCAAGTTCGGCCATTCGGGCCGCAAGGCTCTCCACCCCGGAAAGCTGGGAGAGATCGGCGGGCAGCGAGACGCAGTCCCCGCCGTAGGTTTCCGCCAGCCGCTTGGCGGTCTCATCGCAGACCGCCGCCTTACGCGAGGAGATATAGACCTTGGCGCCCTTGGCCAGGAACCCGGCGGCGATCATCTCGCCGATCCCGCGTGATCCGCCGGTGACCAGAGCGACCTTGCCCTTGATTGAAAACAGATCGTCGAAGGTGCTGTCGGTCATGGCGCGTTTCCCAGGTTGATGATTTGGCGTCACCTATCCCCGGGGTCGGCGCTTTTGTAAATCAGGCCGCCGACATCTCCGGTCCTAGGCGCGCGCGGGCCATGACGCCGATCCCGGCGCCGCCCATCATCCTCAGGGCCCAACTGGCCTGGTCCGGCGCGCCGCCGTTGAGAACGACGGCGTCCGAGGACGAGCCTATGTCATCGTCTCGCCCGACACCCAGCAGCGCGTCACTGTTCGCGCGAATGGCGAAGCCGAACTGATAGAATGACTCCATCGCCAGATCGATATCGTGGATGGCGGACGGTCCCGGATCGATGTTCGGCGCGAAAGCGTCGGACGTATTGTCCACCAGCACCATCTGCCACCAGGCGCCGGCCCCGTTTGGTCCGGTGGATCCGGCGACACTGCCGCCCAGGCTGTAGTCGAGTGGAAGCGTATTGGTGGCGAAATGATCGCCATCGGTATTAGCGGCAATGGCCTCGTAAACGCGGCCGCTCGTTCCATGGGACTGGCCGAATGTGGCGATGGCCCCGCCCCCGTCGAAAGTCAGGGTCATTTCATAGGGGTCTCCCAGCTTGACGCCCAGCGCCGAAAAGGCGCCGGTGGCGGTAAGTCGGGTAACCTTGCCGATGGCGGTCAGGCTGCGGGAGTGCGCGCGATCACCGGCCGGCGCGACCAACAGGGTCGCGACCCCAACCCGGATCGCCAGGGAGGTGGATGTCGAGGGCAGGGTTCGCATGGCGTGTTCGGTCTCGATCGAAGCGGCGGATTGGCGTTCGACGATATAAATACGTTAGCGTGGGTCGCCGCGGCAGGCGCAACGGCGAGCATGTGGATGCATCGCGATGCATTGCGACGCACGATCGCCAGATGCGCTAATGTCGGAACACTCGCACGCCTGTGAAGGCCATGGCGATTCCGGCGGCGTCGGCGGCGGCGATCACTTCGTCGTCGCGGATCGAACCGCCCGGCTGGATCACCGCCGTCGCGCCAGCTTCCACGGCCTGGAGCAGGCCATCGGCGAAGGGGAAGAACGCGTCGGAGGCGCAGGCCGAGCCGTGGGCCAGAGACTGGGGCAGGCCGGCGGTCTCCGCCGCCTCGCCGGCTCGCTGCGCCGCGATGCGTGCCGAGTCTCTGCGGTTCATCTGGCCGGCCCCGACGCCGGCGGTCTGGCCATCCTTGGCGAACACGATGGCGTTGGATTTCACGTGCTTGGCGACGGTGAAGGCGAACAGCATGTCGCGAAGTTCCGCGACGGACGGCCCGCGCTTGGTGACAATCTTCAGGTCGGCGGCGGTTAGGCGGGCGTCGTCTCGCCCCTGGACCAGGAAACCGCCCGCAACGCTCTTGAATGTTTCCCCTGTCGAGGCGGGATCGGGCAGGGCGCCGGTCAGCAGCAGCCGCAGGTCCTTGCGCCGCTTGAAGACGGCGATGGCGTCGTCATCGGCCTCCGGCGCGATCACCACCTCGGTGAAGATCTTCACAATCTCGCGCGCCGCCGCGGCGTCAAGGCGGCGGTTCAAGGCCACGATGCCCCCAAAGGCTGACACCGGATCGCACTCGAGCGCGCGCAGGTAGGCGCTTTTCAGGTCCTCACCCAGCGCCACGCCGCAAGGGTTGGCATGCTTGATGATGGCCACGGCCGCGCCGGCGGCGGGGTCGAATTCAGCGACCAGCTCCACCGCCGCGTCGGTGTCGTTGATGTTGTTGTAGCTGAGTTCCTTACCCTGGATCTGGCGGGCGGTGGCGACGCCGGGACGCGGGCTGGGGAACACATACAGGGCGGCGGCCTGATGGGGGTTTTCCCCGTAGCGCATGGTCTGTCTAAGCTGGCCGCCGAAGGCTTTGCGGGCTGGCCAAGGGGCGTTTCCCACCTCGCCGTTCTGGCCGGCGAACCAGGTGGCGATGGCCCCGTCATAGGCGGCGGTGCGGGCGAAGGCACGAGCCGCCAGTGCGCGGCGCAGCGACAACGGCGTGGCGCCGGCGTTCGCCTTCAGCGAGGCGAGCACCTCGGCCACATCCTCCGGCGCGGTGCAGACGGCCACATAGGCATGGTTCTTGGCCGCCGAGCGGATCATCGCCGGGCCGCCGATGTCGATGTTCTCGACACAGGTATCGAAGTCGCCGCCCCCGGCCACCGTGGCCTCGAACGGATACAGGTTAACATACAGCAGATCGATTCCGACGATGCCGTGGGTTTCCATGGCCGCCGCGTGGTCCGGCGCCGCGCGCACGCCCAGCAGGGCGCCGTGCACGGCCGGGTGCAGGGTCTTCACACGCCCGTCCATCATCTCCGGATAGCCGGTGACATCGGCCACGTCCGCCACCGGCAGGCCGGCGGCGGCGATGGCGGCGCGGGTGCCGCCAGTGGAGACGATTTCCACGCCCATGTCGATCAGAGCGCGGGCGGTCTCGATCAGGCCGGTCTTGTCGGAAACCGAAATCAGCGCCCGACGAATGGGCGACAGCTCGGGCGCGGCGGGAAAGGTCGGCGTGGCCATGGGGGCTCCTTGGATCAAAGGGGGCGCCCAGGCGTGCGGCATGACGAGGGATCGTCGCCGCGCTTCCCGGTGGTCATCCACCTCAATCGCCAGTCACGCGGTGGCCGGAAAATAGAGCTGGGGCGAGTGGAGTCAATGCCGCCGGAATCTAGCGATGAAGAAGCCGTCCAGCCCGCCGTCGGCGTGATGCGGCAGGATGCGCAGCCAGCCTTCCGGGGCAAGACTGACCAAGGGTGAGCCACCTTCGCCGGGCTCGAGGGGTTCAAGCGTGAAATCCGGGTTGGTAGAGAGAAAGCCACGGGCCTGAGCTTCGCCTTCCTCAGGTTCCAGCGAGCAGACGCTATAGACCATGCGTCCACCGGGCCGAACACGCTTGGCAGCCGCCGCCAGCAGGCGGGACTGCAGTTGGACGAGTGAGGGAATGTCGCCGGGCTTGGCGTTCCACAGCACGTCGGGGTGACGGCGAAACGTGCCGGTGGCCGAGCATGGCGCATCCAGCAGGACCGCGTCGAACAGCCGTCCGTCGGTCCAGGCGACGGCGTCGGCGGTGACGGTTTCGGCGGAGAGGCCGGTTCGAGCCAGGCCGGCTGCGACCCGGCGCAGGCGGCCGGACGACTGGTCCAGGGCGGTGACGGTCGCGCCGGCGCTGGCGAGTTGCAAAGTCTTGCCGCCCGGCGCGGCGCACAGGTCGAGGACGGTTTCGCCCGGCTTGGCCTGGAGCAGGCGCGCGGGGATTGCGGCCGCCCGGTCTTGCACCCACCAACGGCCCTCGTCGTAGCCGGGCCACCCAGCCACATCGCCGCGCCGAATCAGACGTAAGGAACCTCCAGGCAAAACTTCGGCCTCCAGTGTTTTGGCTAGTGCGTCATCGGTCGGGTCGCGCTGCGTAAGGTCGGTTGCGGGCTCCAGGGCGATCTGGGCGGCGATGCCCAGGGCATCGATGTCGCCGAACGCGGCGCGCCAGCGCGCAAGCAGCCAGGACGGCGCCAGAAATTCCGGCAATTCATCCGGCGCGGCGTCTCGGAGAACCCCACGCAGCACGGCGTTGACCAGCCCGCGAAGGGGCTTTGGCGCCAGGCTAACCGTGGTGTCCACCGCGGCGAAGGCCGGGGTGTCAAGCCATAGGGCCTGGGCGAGGCCCAGCCGCAGCAGGTCCCGGGTAGGGGCCGGAGGCTCGCGCTTCAGCTTGCCGTCAAGCGCCCGGTCAATAGGCCCCAGGCGGCGGAGCGTGGCCATAACCACCGCGCGGGCAAAGCCGCGATCCTGGGGCGAGAGCGCCATATAGCGCCCGTGGCTCAGGGCCTCTTCCAGACCCCCGCGACGGCCAAGGGCGGCTTGGAGCAGGGTCAGGGCCGCCTGCCGGGCGAGAAGGGCCGTCGCCGGCGTGGGCGCCGTTGGCGGGGCGTTTGAAGCAGGTTCGTTCACCCGCCGACCCGTGCTCTGTTCCGCGCCGCGCGGCAAGAGCGCCGATCGACGTGGCGCGAACGCACGACCGGCGGTAAGTTCTTCGGCATGGAAGACTCAATCCCCCCCAACGCCGCGCCCGGTAAGGCGCTTGACCCCGCCGCCCGCCGCGCCCTGGAGGAGGCGGCTCAGCGCAGAGCCGCGAAAGAAGCGGCCTTTCAGATCTCGCTCGAGCGGGGCGGCCCGGCCGGGCCCGAGCCCACGCGCTATGGCGATTGGGAGTTCAAGGGCCTGGCCATCGACTTCTAGGCTCCGTCGCCAGGTCTCGGGATTTCGGCTAAGCCGGGGCGATGTCGCTGACCGAATTCGCCGTCAATTTCTTTATCGCCCTGTTCGCCCTGATCGACCCCGTGGGCAACGTGCCGCTATTCGCGGCGGCGACGGTAGGAGCCACGGCCGCGGGCCGGCGGCTGACCGCGTTCTACATCGCGGTGTTCGCCTTCCTGTTCCTCGGCGCGTTCTATCTGACCGGCCTGGCGATCCTGCAGTTCTTCGGAATCTCCATGGCCGCCTTCCGCATCGCCGGCGGCATCCTGCTGCTGTTGCTGGGTCTGGATATGGCGCGCGGAGACCTGATGCATTCGATGGCAGACGCCGGCGTCGAGACCGCGCAACTCTCGACCCGGGCCTACGCCAAGGCGCGCTTCGAAGGCCTGATCGTGCCCTTCGGCATTCCGCTGCTGATCGGACCGGGCGCGATCGGCTCGGCGGTGATCTACGCCGAGGAGGCGCGCGCGTTCGGGGCCGCGGGAACGGCCGTGGGCCTGGGCGTGATCGCCGCAGTTTGCGCGCTGATTGTGGCGGCCTTCTGGTTCACCAACTTGATCTCCCGGGCGCTGGGTAAGATCGGCATGGTGATCGTGGTCAGGGTTCTGGGCCTGATCCTCTGCGCCATGGCCATTCAGTTCATGCTGACGGGGCTGGCCAGTTCGACGATCAACCTGGTTCGCCGCGATACCGCTACGCCCTATCAGTCGCGCGTCCATGCGGGCGACGCCGGCCGAAACGGCGGCGCGACATCGCACCCAAGGTAACGCCCGCTCGATCTGAATGAATCAAATCCAAACTTATCTTGATCCGGCGCCGTGGACAGCGATCAGGGCGCAAAGCTTAAATCTTCGTGTCCAACGTCGATGGTCGCATTGAATGCAACTGGGATCGGGTGTACCGCGCCCCGCCATCGGCCTTGGCCCTGGAGAGTCGCATTTGGGCGCCCATGTCCCGGCAGAGCCGAAATCATCGGATGTGTCATCCGGCGCCGAGATCGAGATCGGCGAGGGCGTGGCCACGACCGGTCGCCGTGGATTCGCCGCCCTGGCGCTGGGCTCCGTGGGTGTGGTGTTCGGCGACATCGCCACCAGCCCGCTCTACGCGCTGCGCGAAGCCCTGGCCCACTCGCGCCCGGTCGGGCCGCCGCATATCGCCGTTCTGGGGGTGGTGTCCCTAATCCTGTGGACCCTGACCCTGGTTGTCACGGTCAAATATATCTTCTTTCTGATGCGGGCCGACAACAAGGGCGAGGGCGGCCCGGTGGCTCTGATGGCCCTGGCCCAGCGCGCCCTGGGCCGACCCTCGGGAGGGCTGTTCATGCTGGGGATCGTCGGGGTTTCACTGTTCTATGGCGACGGCATCATCACGCCGGCGTTCTCGGTGCTGTCGGCGGTGGAGGGACTCAAGGACGCGCCTCACCTGGGCTTGGCGCCCTATGTCCTGCCGATCGCGGCGGGCATTCTGGTGGCGCTGTTCATGGTCCAGGCGCGGGGCACCCGCAGCGTGGCCGCCCTGTTCGGTCCGGTGATGACCCTGTGGCTGCTGACCCTCGCGGCGCTGGGTCTGTGGCACATAAAGGATGACTGGTCGGTGCTACGCGCGATCAATCCCTATTGGGCGGCGCGATTCCTGATCGAGAACGGCTATGTGGGTTTCGTCATTCTGGGCAGCGTCTTCCTGGCCGTCACCGGAGCCGAAGCCCTCTATGCCGACATGGGGCACTTCGGGAAAAAACCGATCCGCGCGGCATGGTTCGGCCTGGTGTTTCCCTGCCTGGCCCTGAATTATCTGGGGCAAGGCGCGCTGGTGCTGCATCACGGCCACGCCCGGGTTAATCCGTTTTTCGAAATGGTGCCCCACTTCGCCTATTGGCCGGTGCTGATCCTGGCCACGGCTGCGGCGGTGATCGCCAGCCAGGCGGTGATCTCCGGGGCGTTCTCGATGACCCGCCAGGCGGTTCAGCTGGGCCTGTTGCCTCGCATCGATATCAAGCGCACGTCCGAGACCCAGTCTGGCCAGATCTTCGTGCCGGCCGTCAACGGTATCATGATCGTCGGGGTGCTGGTGCTGCTGGTGGTGTTCCAAAGCTCGCACCGCCTGGCCTCGGCCTATGGCGTGGCGGTGACCGGCACGATGTTCATCAGCACCGTGCTGGCCTATGTGGTGGCGCGGCATATGTGGCGCTGGAACGGTTTTCAGCTCGCCGCGCTGCTGATCCCGATCTTGTCGCTGGATTCGGTGTTCCTGGCCTCCAACCTGTTGAAGATCGCCGACGGCGCCTGGCTGCCCCTGGCGTGTGGGGCCGGGTCGGTGATCGTGATGTGGACCTGGTCACGCGGTGTCAGAATCCTCACCGACAAGACCCGCGCCGACAGCCTGCCGCTGGCGGATCTGTGCAAGATGCTGAGCAAGCGCCCACCGTTCCGCACCGCCGGAACCGCGATGTTCCTGACCGCCAATCCCGACCTGGCCCCGGTGGCCCTGATGCACAACCTCAAGCACAACAAGGTGCTGCATACGCGCAACGTCATCCTGACCATCGAGACCGCCGAGACGCCGACGGTCAAGGACTGCGACCGGGTGCGGATCGAGCCGATCAATGACGACTTCAAGCGCGTGATCCTCACCTACGGCTTCATGGAGAGCCCCAATGTGCCCAAGAGCCTGACCAAGTGCCGGGCGCTGGGACTGAAGTTCGACATCATGTCGACCAGCTTCTTCATGGGCCGCCGCTCGATCGTGCCCGACGCCCGCTCGGGCATGCCGCTATGGCAGGATCACCTATTCATCTTCCTGATGAAAAACGCCGCCAACCCCACCGACTTCTTCAAGATTCCCCCCGGCCGCGCCGTCGAGCTGGGGACCCAGGTCACGGTGTGATCCGCGGCGCCATGGCGTGAAGGACCGCGAGAGTCTATCCTGCGGGTCAGACAAGGAGAGCCGCCTTCATGGTGTTCGGGATCTTCACCTTAGCCGCCGTGCTCCTTGCGCTATTCCTGGCGGTCTCGGCGATCAAGATCGTTCCCCAGGGCTACGAATTCACCGTCGAGCGGTTCGGCCGCTACACCCGCACGCTGAAACCCGGCATCACCATCCTCATGCCGTTCATGGAGGCCATCGGCCGCAAGGTCAGCGTGATGGAGCAGGTGCTCGACGTGCCGCGCCAGGAGGTGATCACCAAGGATAACGTCACCGTCCAGGTGGACGCCATTGTGTTCATCCAGGTGATGGACGTCGCCGCCGCCGCCTATCGCGTGGCCAATCTGAATTTCGCCATCGGCCAGCTGACCATGACCAATCTGCGCACCGTGGTCGGCTCGATGGAGCTGGACGAGGTGCTGTCCCAGCGCGACCAGATCAACACCCGCCTGCTGACGGTGATCGACGAGGCCACCGGCCCGTGGGGTGTCAAGGTGGCGCGCATCGAGATCAAGGACCTGCAGCCGCCGCCGGATATCACCAACGCCATGGCCCGGCAGATGAAGGCCGAGCGCGAGAAGCGCGCGGTGATCACCGAGGCCGAGGGTGAGAAACAGGCGGCCGTCACCCGCGCCGAGGGGGCCAAGCTGTCGGCCATCCTGCAGGCCGAGGGCCGCCGCGAAGCCGCCTATCGCGACGCCGAGGCGCGGGAACGCTCGGCCGAGGCGGAGGCCGCGGCGACCAAGGCGGTTTCCGACGCCATCGAGGCCGGCAGCGTCAACGCCCTGAACTATTTCGTCGCCCAGAAATATGTCGAGGCGTTCGCCAAGCTGGCCGATTCGCCCCAGCAGCGCACGGTAATCGTGCCCACCGACATGGCCGGTATCGCCGGGTCGATCGCGGGCATAACCGAACTGGTCAACGCCGCCCGCGCGGAGTCGGCGGCCGCCGCCTCGGCGCCCCGGCGCGCGGCGGTTCCGACCTTCGCCCCGCCACCACCCTTCCCTCCACCAGCGCCGGCGTCCGGAGCCTGAGGCCGATGACGGCTTTGATCGATCTGTTCTCCTCCCACGCCCTGTTGGGCTGGCTCGCCGTCGGGGCCGTCTTTCTCTGCGTTGAACTGGTGACCGGGTCCGGCTGGCTGCTGTGGCCGGCGGGTTCGGCGGCGGCGGTGGGGTTGATCACCCTGGCCAGCCGGTTGGACCTGACGGCGCAGGCGGCGATCTTCGCTCTCCTGACCATCGCCAGCACCTATCTGGGCCGCCGCTTCATCAATCGATCGGGCCAATCCGGCCATGACCCCAACGACCCCCACGCGCGCCTGATCGGCCGTGGTGGCCAGGCGGCCACGGCGTTCCAGGATGGCCTGGGCCGGGTGTTCGTGGACGGCAAGGAATGGTCGGCCGAACTGGACGGCGCCGACCCCGTAGCCATCGGCGCTCGGATCGAGGTTGTCGCCTTGGTGGGCGGCGCGCGGTTGAAGGTGCGAGCGGCTTAATCTAAAGCGCCC
>JANYFU010000414.1 GCA_025359665.1 Caulobacteraceae bacterium | reverse complement strand
TCCATATCCATGGATGCCGCCTGGGGCAGACATGGCTGCTTGATTGGGCTCGCGCTCGCGGCATGGCCAGCGTCTATACCGAGCACGTCGCGATTGCCGACAACGGTGGTCCGCTCACACCGGCGGGCCCGCGGCAGGTGCTTTCGGCCGGTGTCATCGCCTGTGTTTCCGAACATTCGAGCCTCAGTCTGGCGGCCGTTTTGCCGGAACCCCGGCCGATCGCCGTCACAGGTCACAATGTCTCGTCGCTAACGGCGTCGTGTCGGCATGCCGCCGCGCCGGATCGATTCGAGATTCTGTGTCCAGCGCGACTGGAGACCTATAAGGGCGTCGATGTGCTGCTGCGGGCGTTTGCCGTGGTTGTCGCGCGCCACCCCGAGGCTCACCTCACCATCGCCGGCGATGGACGGCTTCGATCGGAATTGAGGAAACTCGCTCGCCGTCTGGGCATACAAGGATCGGTGAACTTCGCCGGGACCCTGCCGCCGTCACGAATGGCCGCGGCCCTGTGCGCCGCCGACGCGGTGGTGTTGCCCTCCAGATCGGAAGGCCTGCCGTTGGCGCTGCTTGAGGCGATGGCGCTCGGCAAGCCGGTTGTCGCGACGCGGGCTGGCGGCATGCCGGAGATGATCCGTTGCCTGGAGAACGGCCTTCTCGTGCCGATAGGAGAGCCATCCGCGATGGCCGAGGCGTTGGGCGCCCTGGCGCGCGATCCCGAGCTGCGAATGCGCCTGGGAGCCGCGGCGCGCCAGACCTTCGAGCGCGGCCGGCATCGTGAGGCGCGCGTGATTCCGGAAATGCTCGATCTCTACCGACGGGCGGAGATGGCGCGTTGACCGAAGCCGTGCGCGCGCCGTCCGGACCCTATGCGGATCCTCCGCCGATGACGGTAATCGAAGCCGGGTCCACCGCCGACGACCGGGGCTTTCGGGCCCTTTGGACTCACCGCGACCTGTTCTACATGCTGGCCGTTCGAGACGTTAAGTTGCGCTATCAGCATACAGCGGTTGGGGCGGCCTGGGCGCTCATTCAACCTTTGCTGATCATGCTGGTCTTGACCATCTTCGCGACGGCGGTCGGCGTTCACGTCGGCAATATTCCGTACCCCCTCTATGTGATGGGCGGACTGGTGCCGTGGACCTACTTCACCCACGCTTTCACAAGCACCACCAACAGCTTGGTTTCGCACAGCGGGATCATTCAAAAGATCTACTTTCCCCGCCTGATCATACCGTTGGCGGCCACGGTGGCGGGGTCGATCGACTTCCTCGTCGCGGGCCTTCTGCTGCCTTTCTTCATGGTGGCCTATGGCGTTCGGCCAACTCTGACCTTGTTCGCTATCCCGGCGTTCGTGGTCATGGCGCTGGCCGCGGCCTTCGCGTTGGGTCTTTGGCTGGCGGTTCTCAATGTTCGTTACCGGGATGTCGTCAACGCATTGCCGTTCTTTACGCAGCTGCTGTTCTTCGCCACGCCCATCGCCTACAGTTCCGAAAGAATACCGGAGCCGTGGCGAACGATCGTTGGTCTGAACCCGATGGTGGGCGTGGTGGATGGTTTTCGATGGGCGTTGCTGGGCGCCCGCGCGACGGCGCTGCATATGTCTACGCTGGTTTCTGTTGGCTCGATCATCGCGTTGCTGATTGGCGGCCTATGGTATTTCAGGCGGCATGAGCCAGCCTTCGCCGACGAAATCTGAGTATGTCCTACACAGCCATATCCGTGCAGGAGGTCGGCAAGTCTTTCGCCTTTGGATATGATAAGACCCGCGGAGCGCGCCAGGCGCTTGAACAGGCGCTGAGAACGCCATTTCGCAAGGCCGGCCCGGACCCGATGTCGTCCAGTGAAAGGTTCTGGGCGCTGCGGGATGTCAGCTTCGAGGTCGCGGCCGGGGAAATCGTCGGTATTGTCGGTCACAACGGCGCGGGTAAGTCCGTGCTGCTGAAGCTGATCTCCCAGGTCACCAGCCCAACACTCGGGCGCATCGAGATTCGCGGCCGCGTGGCTCCGTTGCTTGAGGTGGGCACGGGGTTTCACCCCGACCTGACCGGCCGGGAAAACATCTATTTGAACGGTGTCATCCTGGGAATGCGGCGGGAGGAAGTTCATCGCCGGGTCGATGAAATCGTCGCGTTCGCGAGCATCGGCCCGTTTCTGGACATGCCGATCAAGCGCTACTCCAGCGGCATGCGGATGCGTCTGGCCTTCGCGGTGGCTGCCCATCTGGACCGCGACATCTTTCTGCTCGATGAAGTGTTGGCGGTCGGTGATCGCGATTTCCAGGATAAATGCCTGGGGCGCCTGCGCGCTCTGGCGGCCGACGGCCGCACCGTGCTGCTGGTCAGCCACGGCGACTATCATATAGAGAGCCTGTGTTCGCGGGCGGTCTTGTTCGATCATGGCCAGCTGGTCGCCGCGGGTCGCCCGGCGGAGATCAACAAGATTTATGAGACCATGCGCAACAAGGCCGCGGATGCGCCCGAGGGTGAATCCCGATGAGCCGCGCGGATCATGGACCCGTTCGTTTCATAGTGATCTGCTGCCCGCGGACTGGCTCCAATCTGTTGACCTGGAGTCTTTTGGAACACGCATCGGTCGACATGTTCGGAGAAATTTTTCATGAAACCGAGGAGGAGGCTGAGAGTTCGCTTCCTCCACACATCCCTTGTTATCGAAAGGGTGGGAGTGCGGCCGAATATCTGGAGACGGCGATATTTTCGACTGATGTCACCTCACGCGCCCAGGCGCGCGGCTTCAAGATATTCTATGATCACGCGAGGGCCGACGCCGCGGCCAGAACCGCGTGGGATTTTCTGGTCGAGGATCCTGAAATCCGCGTGATCCATCTGGTCCGCGAAAATCTGTTCGACGCAAGGGCCTCCCTCGAAGTCGCTCTCCGCACGGGGGAATGGTTTCGTGAGATCACGGCCGCATTCGCCGCGCCGCCCGTGGCGCCGTTCGAAATGGATCCATGGGATTGCATGGATTTCTTTGCGCGAACGACGGTGTGGCGTCAGTGGGCCGCCAAGGCCTTCGCCTCCCACCCGATCTTGTGGCTCGACTATGACAGGGATATTCGCGGTGATTTTCCCGGCGCCATGCAGCGCGTATTCGATTTTCTGGACGTGGAGTCCGTCCAGGTCACGCCGCTTCTCGTGAAGCAACAAAAAATCAAGCCGTCCGAGCAGGTTTCGAACTACGATGAACTGCGCGAGTGGTTCAAACATTCCATATTCAGATCGTATTTTTGGCCTGTTGGTCAGGAGGCGTGAATCTTATTTACTGGACTATCGGCGGACTGCTGATTTTTCTCACAATTCGCCGCTATCTATATTGGTTTTCAAGCTTGGCGCCAGAGCGGGAAACCGTCGAATCGCGCGACGCGTCGATCGTGGTTCTCGTTGCGGCTCACAATGAGGCGCGGACCATTCGACGCCTGTTGATGGCGCTCGAAGGTATGGATTACCCAGCGGAACTACTCGGTTTCGTCCTTGTCAGCGATGGTTCTACCGACACGACGCCCGCTATCATCGAAGATTGGGTACGGCGGCGGCCGCGTGCGCGGTCCCTCATCCTGCGGGAGCGCGGCGGTAAGAGCGCGGCCCTGCGGGCGGCGTTCGCGATGGCTCCCATCCGCGATCTGATCGTCGTGGTCGATGCGGACACCATTCCGGAGCCCCGCGCCCTGGCCCGGCTTGCCGGGGCCTTGGCGGATTCCGCCGTTGGCGCCGCCTGTGGCTATCCGGACCCGGGCCTGTCGCACCATTCGGTCGTCGCCAAATACGCGGCGCTGGAGCGCTGGGTGACGCATCTGGTGACCTTGGCCGGCAAGGACCGATTGGGGTTTCAACCGCCTGTGATCGGCGCCCTATGCTGCATTCGAACCGAAGCCCTGGTGGATATCGGCGGATTTCCGACTGGGGCCGTCGCCGAGGATATCAGTCTCTCCCTGGCGCTTTCCGGACGTGGCTGGAAAACGCGTTGGGTTCGGGCCGCCGCCGCGCGCGAAGATGTTCCGACGGATTTCAAGGCCTTTCGATCGCAGCGGCTGCGCTGGAGCCGGGGCTTGATGTCCACCTGGACCCGGGCCAGCCACCTTGAGGACCTGTTGGTCGCCGCGGGCTATCTCGACAGACTGGTTTTCGTTGTGGGCGCGGGTCTGGCGGTGGTTGGTCATCTGCCGGCCTGGATACCGATCGCCTATGCGATGGCTCCCGTGGTGGTCATCGTGACCGCCCTCTGGCGCGCCGGACCTCCGGGAAAACTCGGTTATCTGGCGGCGGTTGCACCCATGGCCTTCATGGACGTCGCGATCACATTGGAATCGGTGTTCGCGCAGCTCGTCCGGGCGCCTGTTCGCTGGGGCGGGGGCGGGCGTCGCGGAGGCGGCGCCTGACACTGACCCTTGCCAGATCCGAAATATGGTCCGTAGTGTCGCTCAAGGGAGAAAATCGTGACCAGACTCATGGACCGACGCGTCGTGTCTCAGTGACTCGGGCAAACAACTGGCTCTATCGACTATGCGGCGTGATACTCGCCGTCTGGCCGCTGGCCTCGGCGGCTTCGATATTAAGCCCCGATCCGACCGCGCCAGTCCCGATGGTCGCGTCCCCCGCTGACTCCACCGTGGCGACGGAGACCCTGGCCCTGACCCAGGATGCGACCACGCGCCTGACCTTGTCGGTCATGGTCAATGGTCAAGGACCGTTCGATTTTCTGGTTGATACCGGTTCGGACCGCACGGTGATCTCGCGGGAACTGGCCCTGAAACTAGGTCTGCCACCCGGCCCGCGCGTGGTGATTCATGAGAGCGCCGGCGCGGATAACGTCGGAACCGTGCTGATCGACCATCTGACCGTCGGTAATCGGACCATCAACCATATCGAGGCGCCGTCTCTGTCCGCCTTCAACCTCGGCGCGGCCGGAATGCTGGGTGTCGACGCTTTGCGCGATTTGCATCTGGTTATGGATTTCAAGGCGATGCGGCTGGCCAGCGCGCCCAGCCGGGCCGAGCCCATGGATGACCACACCATAACCGTCCATGGCCGTAGCCGGTTTGGCCAGCTTATTCTGACTGACGCGCACATCCGTGGCGTATCGGTTCTGGTGGTGCTGGACTCTGGATCCCAGCTTTCGGTTGGCAACCCCGCCCTGCTGAAATTGCTCACCGGTCGCGGGATGGACCCGGCATCGCGAAAGACTACCGACATTCTCACCGTTACCGGACGCAGGATGCAGGTGGAGCTTGACCCCATCGCCGAAGCCCAACTGGGCGGCATCACCATCCGGAACATGTCCCTGGCTTTCGCTCAGTTGCACGTCTTCGATCGCTTCGGCCTGACCCATCGGCCGGCTCTGTTGCTGGGGATGGACGTGCTTAGCCTGTGTCGGAAGGTGACGGTGGACCTGCGCCGCCACGAGGCGACGTTCACGCTGAATTGAGTCTCGCCCCGCCACGGCTGTCTCGGAACATGAATCGGGGCATTGACTCGTATCGCCAAAACAGAACAAAACAAGAACATCAAAGCTTCGGCCGGCTAGCGGTGATGGCGGCGCGGGGCGGTTTTGTGCGGAGCGAGAGTGGGCCAATGCGTATTTCGACGGCGGATTTCGTCAGGGGTTTCGGAACCTGGGTCGATCAGGCGATGTCGGCGCCGGTCATGGTCACCAAACATGGGCGCGACCGGCTGGTGATCCTGTCAGCCGAGGAGTATGGGCGCTTGACCCGGAAGAGTCGGCGCGTGGTGCGAACCCGCGACCTCTCCGCCGGCGACCAGGCGCTGTTTGGCGTGGCCGAGCCGTCGAATGAATTTGCTCATGACGACAGCCGGCGGCGAGGCAGCGCGCGCTGAGGGCGTCAGAACCCCAGCGCGCGAGCTTCTTTCACGTGCGGCAAGGCGCGGATCTTGGCGATCAGGGCATCGTCCGGCGCCTGGTCGACCCCCACCAGGGCGATGGCGTCGTCGCCGGCGGCGACCCGGCCGAGGTTGAAGGTGGCGATATTGGTGCCGGTCTCGGCCAGCAAAGCGCCCAGCGCCCCTATGAAGCCCGGCTTGTCCAGGTTGTTCACATACAGCATGGCCGGGGCGAACGCGGCGTCCAGCTCCATGCCCTTGACCTCGACGATGCGTGGCGCGCCGGCGATCACCGTGCCGGCGAAGGCTCGGCGGCCCATGTCGGTCAGCACGGTGATGCGCATCAGGCTGTCATAGATCGGCGAGGTTTCCTGGCGCGATTCCGAGACGGTGACGCCGCGTTCCTTGGCCACGGCCGGGGCGGAGACCATGTTGATCTCGGCCAGCATCGGCCGCAGCACGCCGGCCAGGGCGGCGGCGGTCAGCGGTTTGACGTTTAGATCGGCCAAGTGACCTTCATAGGCGATGTCGATGCCTTTCATACCCGCATCGACCATCTGGCCAGCGAAAGCGCCCAGCTTTTCGGCCAGGGCCACATAGGGGCGCAGCTTGGGTGCTTCATCGGCGGTGATCGATGGACTGTTGAGGGCGTTGGCGACGGCGCCAGTGAGCAGATAGTCGCTCATTTGCTCGGCGACCTGCAGGGCGACATTTTCCTGAGCCTCGCCGGTGGAGGCGCCCAGATGCGGCGTGGCGATGAAATTCGGCGCGCCAAACAGGATATTGGCCTTGGCCGGCTCCTCGACGAACACGTCGAAGGCCGCGCCGCCGACCTGGCCGCTCTCCAGAGCCGCGCGCAGAGCCGCCTCGTCGACCAGCCCGCCCCGGGCGCAGTTGACGATCAGCACGCCCTTTCTGGTCTTCGCCAGGGCCTCGGCGGACAGGATGTTGCGGGTCTTTTCGGTCAGCGGGGTGTGCAGGGTGATGACATCGGCCCGGGCCAGCAGGTCGGCCAGCTCGACCTTTTCCACGCCGATCTCCACCGCCCGGTCCGGCGACAGGAATGGGTCATAGGCGATGACCTTCATCTTCAGGCCGTTGGCGCGGTCGGCGACGATCGAGCCGATATTGCCGGCTCCGATCAGCCCCAGGGTCTTGGCGTAGAGCTCGACCCCCATGAAGCGGTTCTTCTCCCACTTGCCGGCCTGGGTGGAGACGTCGGCGGCCGGCAGTTGCCGGGCCAGGGCGAACATCATGGCGATGGCGTGTTCGGCGGTGGTGATCGAATTGCCGAACGGCGTGTTCATCACCACGATGCCGGCGGCGGTGGCGGCGGGAATGTCGACATTGTCGACGCCGATGCCGGCCCGGCCGATCACTTTCAGGTGCGTGGCGGCGGCGATGACGTCCTTGTTGGCCTTGGTCGCCGAGCGGACGGCCAGGCCGTCATAGTCGCCGATGACGGCGATCAATTCGTCCTTGGTCAGCCCGACCTTGACGTCGGCATCGACGCCGCGCTGGCGGAAAATATCGACGGCTGCGGAGGAGAGGGCGTCAGCAATGAGAACGCGAGGCATGGGAGTGTTCCTTGTTGTTGGTGCGTCGCGGCATATTACGGTGACAGTGCATTTAATTCCCTTTCATCGATATTGCCGGAAATGACCCGATGTGATGGGAATTAAATGCACTGTCACCGTAATACTACACCACCGCAAAACGAAAATCAGGCGGGGATCATCTCGGCCGAAACCTGGGCGAAGGCCCAGTCGAGCCATGGTGTCAATGCTTCCAGGTCGTCGGCCTCGACGGTGGCGCCACACCAGATCCGCAGACCTGGAGGCGCGTCGCGATAGCCGCCGATGTCCAGGGCCACGCCTTCCTTCTCCAGCAAACCCGCCAGTTTCTTGGCGAAATCGGCCTGGCCG